>NZ_JAUCEU010000007.1:0-300000 GCF_030348765.1 Neobacillus sp. CF12
GTTGCCAGGCATAATGAAACACAACCTGAATAGGGTTGTGTTTTTTTGTGGCTAAAATACCATTATTTTCTGTTATTTAGTAAACCAATAAAAGTATTGGCTTTAAAAGATGTGTATTTTTAAATATGCTTGAACAAATACTATAACTGATATTCCTAAAATATCGCGTTTCAGAGTATCCCTATCCTAACTATTGAGGTGATTCATTGTGAGTTCTCAAAATTTGGATCCACATTCTCTGAAGTTTTTCAAGAATTCGACACGGCCTAAGCGAGCTAGTTCTCAGATTAATGGAGAAACAAGAATTTCTCAACAGACCATTATTCTTAAATCAAACGCAAAGGCACATAGGTGGTAAAAGGATACATCTGAGCAAAAAGAAAGAAGACGAAATCAGTCTTCTTTCTTTTTTATTAAAAAATTTTATATATATTAATCGGTATCCACGCTTTTGGTCCCCTCTGAACCTGTTTTCAACCAATGAAGGGAACCAAACCACGCTTTTGATTCCCTCTGAGCCTGATTTTAACTAATGAAGGGAACCAAACCACGCTTTTGATCCCTCTGAGCTTGATTTCAACCAATGAAGGGAACTAAACCACGTTTTTGATTCCCTCTTCGCTTGAATACAGCCAAAGAAGGGAACCAAACCTCGCTTCTGTTTCCTCTCAGCTCCATTTCAACCAATGAAGATAACCAAAACACTCTTTTACATCTCCTAATGGAAGTTACCACTGAAAAAATGTAATCAATTAAAGCTATACAAAATACATAAAATGGAATAATAGTTAAGCGGGCTTTTCTATATATTGAAAAAATACTAATCATGCCCAAAAGTAAATTTTTCTAGAAAAAGCCTTACAACGACAAGTAAGCGCTTTAATTTTTACAAAAAATAAAAAGTTCTGAAATATTGAAATAATATACTAGACTAACAATGAAAAAAGTACTACAATAACTTATGTTATTTAATTTAGCCGATAAACAAATCTCATGGAGTAAAGAAAGATACTAAACTTCGAGTATTAGTATCAGAAAATTCAATCTAAGGGGGAAAACACCATGAAAAAGAAATTAGCAAGTGTATTAATGGCATCAACCTTATTTGCTGGAGTGCTAGCAGGGTGTGCAGGTGTGGCGAAAGAAAATTCAGGAAGCAATTCAGATACCATTAAGTTGGGTATAAATTTGGAACTTTCAGGGAATGTTGCGTCATATGGTGAATCAATGGCAAAAGGAATTGAAATGGCTGTTGATGAAATTAATAAAAATGGCGGCGTAGATGGCAAAAAGTTTGATGTTGTGAAAGTAGATAATAAATCAGAAGCAGCAGAGGCTACAAACGGTATTATAAAGTTAACAAGCCAAGACAAGGTAACTGCTGTTATTGGAGCAGCAACAAGCGGAAATACAGTTGCACAAGCCCAGATTGCGAACGATACGAAAACCGTTCTAATCGCTCCAGGTGGAACAAGCCCAACTGTTACTGTGGATGATAAAGGGGAAGTTAGAGAGTTCGTTTTCCGTACTTCTTTCATTGATCCATTCCAAGGTACAGTGGCTGCCAATTTTGCTACAGATACCTTAAAAATAAAAGATGCAGCGATTTTTGCTGACAACTCAAGTGACTATGCTAAAGGTTTATCTGATGCCTTCAAGGAAACATTTGAAGCAGCAGGCGGTAAAATCGTAGCGGAAGAAGCATATGTAGCAAAGGATACAGACTTCCGTGCGACATTAACTCGTATCAAGTCAAAAAATCCTTCATTCATTTTTATCCCTGGTTATTATGAAGAGGTTGGATTAATTGTTAAACAAGCGCGTGAATTAGGAATCGATGTTCCATTAGTGGGTGCTGATGGTTGGGATTCTCCGAAGTTGGTTGATTTAGCAGGTGCAGAAGCATTAAATAATACGTACCTAATTAACCATTACTCATCAGAAGATCCAGATGAAAAGGTACAAAATTTTGTTAATGCCTTTAAAGAAAAGAACAATGGCGAAGCACCTAATGCCTTCAATGCACTTGGTTATGACACGGTTTACTTTTTAGCGGATGCCGTTAAGCGTGCTGGCAGCACAGACTCAAGTAAAATTCAGGCTGAATTAGCGAAAACAAAAGATTTGAGCCTAGTTACAGGTGTAGTAACAATTGATGAAAATCATCATCCAATTAAAACAGCTACAATTTTAGAATATAAAGATGGTAAACAAGTGTTTAACACAAAAGTAAATCCTTAAAAGTACTGGTTAAGTAAATGGAAGGATACTCCTTCCATTTTACTTTTATTAGGAGATAATTCTGGGAATAAAAAGGAGTGATAACGATGGAGTGGTTACAACAATTGATAAACGGAATTTCACTCGGCAGCATTTATGCCTTAATCGCATTAGGCTATACCATGGTTTATGGAATCATCAAATTGATCAACTTTGCTCACGGTGATGTTTTTATGGTAGGTGCGTTCGTCGGGTTTTATGCGATTAAGGGATGGGGGCTGGGCTTCTTTCCAGCATTGTTATTTTCAATGGCGTTTTGTGCGGTATTTGGTGTATTGATCGAAAGAATAGCCTATAAACGTCTTCGAAATGCAACTAGAATTGCAGCCTTAATAACAGCAATTGGAATGTCGCTGTTAATTGAATACGGTGTGATTTACGCGAGGGGAGCACAGCCAGAGGCTTACCCTGATAATGTGTTACCAAGCACAAGCTTTAATCTATTTGGTGCACAAATTAGCAGTCAGTCCCTTTTCATCTTGGGAGTGTCTGTCGGCCTAATGATAATTCTACAATTTATCGTTCATCGGACAAAGATTGGTAAAGCGATGCGCGCCGTATCACACGATATGGACGCTGCCCGCCTAATGGGTATAAACGTAGACCGGACAATCTCCTATACATTTGCGATTGGCTCTGCATTAGCAGGTGCTGCAGGTGTAATATTTGGTGTTTATTATACGAAGATTGAACCACTAATGGGGATTATCCCTGGTTTAAAAGCATTTGTTGCGGCTGTTTTAGGTGGGATTGGAATCATTCCAGGAGCCATGGTTGGTGGTCTTATCCTAGGAGTTGTTGAATCAGTGGTAAGTGCATTAGGTTTCTCGCTATGGAGAGACGCAGCAGCATTTATCATCTTAATCCTTATTCTAATTTTTAGACCTTCGGGCATTTTTGGAAAAAATACGAGAGAGAAAGTGTAGGTGAGATAGACAGATGAAAAAGGTAACTAAATTCTGGCTATTTCTCATTTTAGCAGTACTAATATATGGGCTTGGCCAAGGTTTGATACAGACAGGAATATTAAACGCATTTTATAGCAACATGCTGATTTTAATGATTATTAACATCATTTTAGCAGTCAGTCTTCACTTGGTTATTGGAATCACCGGACAATTTTCAATTGGACATGCTGGTTTTCTTGCTGTCGGAGCGTATGTATCAGCGATCATTACGATGAAGTTTGAACTTCCTTTCGTTTTAGCGATTGTCATCGGTGGAATTGTAGCTGCATTAGCTGGTCTTCTCGTTGGAATTCCAACTTTAAGGCTCCGTGGAGATTATCTGGCCATTGCTACTCTTGGCTTTGGTGAGATAATAAGAATCGTATTTTTAAATATTGAGTATGTAGGCGGCGCTGCCGGAATGATGGTCTCCAATATGACGACTTGGACAAGCGCATTTGTATGCCTCGTGATTACCATTCTGGTTATATCAAACTTTACGAACTCACGACACGGGAGAGCCTGTATTGCGATTCGAGAAAATGAAATTGCGGCAGATGCAATGGGAATCAATACAACTTTTTATAAAGTTGTGGCATTCGCAATAGGATCTTTCTTCGCTGGGATAGCCGGCGGTTTATTTTCTCACAATTTCTACATTATCCAGCCAACCAATTTTGGCTTCTTAAAGTCATTTGATATTTTAATCTTTGTTGTTTTAGGTGGACTTGGAAGTTTATCTGGTTCTGTCATCGCTGCTATCCTTTTAACGATTATTTCGACCTATTTGCAGCAATATCCTGAAACACGAATGATTATTTACAGTTTGGTATTAGTAGTTGTTATGCTATACCGTCCTCAGGGGTTAATGGGTACCCGTGAGATAACAGATTTCTTTGGTAAAAAGAAAATGGCGAAAGGAGGAAATTAATGTGGATCCTTTACTTCAGGTTAAAAATGCGGGAATTCAGTTTGGCGGACTAAAGGCGGTTTCAGGCTTCAATATGGAACTCAATCAAGGTGAATTGGTTGGGTTAATCGGACCGAATGGTGCAGGGAAAACAACTAGCTTTAATTTGTTAACCGGTGTATATGTACCGACAGAGGGCGACATTTTGTTCGATGGCAAAAGGTTAAATGGGCTTGCTCCATACCAAGTAACACGGAATGGAATCAGCCGGACGTTTCAAAATATCCGCCTATTCAGCGAATTGTCAGTTTTAGATAATGTAAAAGTTGCTTATCATTCTTTAGCAAAGCATTCCATTTTAAGTTCCATTTTCCGGATGCCTTCCCATTTCTCCGAAGAAAAGGTGATGGAGGAAAAATCACTAGAGTTCTTAAAAATTTTTCAATTGGACCGCTTTAAAGACGAAAAGGCAAAGAATTTACCGTATGGTCAGCAACGTAGATTGGAAATCGCAAGGGCATTGGCTGCCAGTCCCAAATTATTGCTGCTTGATGAGCCGGCTGCGGGTATGAATCCCCAGGAAACACATGAACTAATGGAACTTATAGCATTTATTCGAAAACAGTTTGATTTAACGATTCTCCTCATTGAGCATGATATGGCTCTAGTTATGGGAATTTGTGAAAGAATCTATGTGCTGGACCATGGGCAGTTGATTGCGGCAGGGACTCCTGATGAAATCCGAAATCATCCAAAAGTTATTGAAGCATACTTAGGAGAGGAGGTTCCAAGTGACTATGCTTAAAGTGAATGGAATTGATGTTTTTTATGGAAATATCCACGCCCTTAAAGGAGTTTCCTTAGAAATCAATGAAGGGGAAATTGTTACTCTGATTGGGGCGAACGGAGCAGGAAAAAGCACTCTTCTTAAGACATTGTCCGGGCTGCTTAAGCCAAAGTCAGGGACGATTGAATACTTGGATAAATCAATCTCAGGCAAGGCTCCCCAGTCGATCGTGAAGGCGGGTATATCACATGTACCTGAGGGGCGAAGAGTGTTTGCCAATATGAGTGTAGAGGAAAATCTAGAACTAGGTGCCTATTTAAGAAAAGATTCGAAAGAAATCCGCAAAGATATTCAAGGCGTCTATGAGCTTTTTCCAAGATTGCAAGAGCGCAGGAAGCAGTTATCCGGAACGCTATCTGGAGGAGAACAGCAAATGCTGGCTATGGGACGAGCGATAATGGCAAAACCTAAGTTGCTTCTATTAGATGAACCTTCGATGGGATTGGCTCCTTTAATGGTTAAAATCATTTTTCAAATTATTGAGAAAATAAACCAGGATGGAACAACAATCCTCTTGGTTGAACAGAATGCGAATATGGCACTATCGGTTGCTGACAGGGCCTATGTAATCGAAACAGGTCGAGTCAAAATCTCAGGAACGGCAGCTGAGTTACAAGCAAGTGAAGAAATTAAGAAAGCCTATCTTGGTGGTCTATAAGATCGAAAGTTTTATAATTAGATGTTTAAAAAATTGATATTCGTGTAACACCAGCCTCCTTTTTATCGACTATAAAAGTAACTCGAATAAAAGGAGAATATCAGTTATGCGATTAAAAATACTGTTTATCGTTTTATTAGTAGGCCTATTAAGTGCTTGTGGTAATGATAGTAATACAATTGGTAACTCGGAAAATGAAAATCCAACTGAGAATCCAACACCGAATGAAATGGTTGCAAATTTACATCCCTCTATTGAAACAAAAGAAGAAAACAATGCTGTGATGATTAATTACAAAGTAAAAAATGTATCGGGTAAACCTCAAAAACTAACATTTGCAACTGGGCTTCAGGCTGATTATATTATTTATGATGAAAAAGGGAAAAAGGTAACACAGTATTCTGAGGAAGTCATGTCAACGCAGGCAATCAATGCGGTGATCATTCAGAACAATCAAGAGATTCAAAACTCATTTCCGATTTCAGACCTTTATAATGGCCGCTATAAGGTTGAAGTTTTTTTAACAGCCAAGGAAGAACAGGCAAAGGTGGTAACCGATTTAACTGTTGAAAATTCTTTATTTACAAAAGCTTCAGGAATACTTGTAGGCCAAATGGATCCCCATACCATTGAAGTGGATTTCAAGGGTGAAAAGACAGCATTCCAGCTAACAGAAGAAGCGATTGAGCAATTGCCATCCCTAAAAGAAGGCAGTGAAATTTCATTTGTTTATTCCGAAAATGAAATCCAAAAAACAATTGAAAAGTTTATTCTTGAATAGAAAAAGTGCACGCAGCAATGCGTGTACTTTCATTTTAAGCCAGTTTTGTTTTTATTTTTGTGAAAGAATATTCTTTTAATTTGAAAAATGGTAAACTAGTAAAATATTATTTGGTTGAAAGGTGAGGCTCAGGAAATGATAAAAGCAATTTTTTTCGATTTAGATGATACACTGCTGTGGGATCAAAAAAGTATTCAGGAAGCATTTATTGCGACATGTAAAGTAGCGGAAGAACGGTATGGGGTTGATGCAAATGAATTGGAGGAAGCAGTTCGTGAGGCTGCAAGAAATCTCTACTCCTCCTATGAGACCTATAAATTCACACAAATGATTGGAATCAATCCGTTTGAAGGCTTATGGGGCAATTTTTTAGACGATCATGATGACTTTAGGAAAATGAAAGAGATCGTTCCTAGCTATAGAAAAGATGCTTGGACTGCGGGGCTGAAGGCAATGGGCGTGGATGACCCGGCGTTTGGACATGAACTGGCCGAAAGATTCCCGCAAGAGCGGAGGAACCTGCCGTTTGTATACGAGGAATCGTTTGAAATTCTGGATTCGTTAAAAGGAAAATATCAATTGCTGCTGTTAACAAATGGATCACCTGATTTGCAGCATACTAAACTATCTATTACACCAGAACTTGTCCCGTATTTTGACCAGATTCTGATTTCAGGTGATTTTGGGAAAGGGAAGCCAGATCCATCGATATTTGAGCATGCGTTGTCCCTTATGTCATTAGAAAAGAATGAAGTCCTAATGGTAGGGGATAACCTTATGACAGATATCCTTGGTGCTAATACGGTAGGGATTAAGTCGGTTTGGATAAACCGTCACAATAAAGAAAGAAATGAAGTCATTCCAACCTATGAAATTAAACACTTAGAAGAGCTTTTTCCTTTGTTGGATGAGTTGAACATGTAATAAAATTTATAAAGGCTGTTCATAGGGCGTTTGTTTAAAAGCCTTTTGGACAGCCTTAACTTCTTATTATGGGAACATTCCTAATTAACCACGGATAATTTATTCAAAAGAGTACCATCCTTTGCTGCTTGCATGAGTGGACGTACATCTTCTTTTAGTTGGAATTTATATAAATGATTATCTAAGTAGACTTGAATGCCTATATCGCAGATTCTGCTGACACCGAATGAGTTTGAAGAAATCTCTGCAAAAATTTGAAGCAAATATTGAAGGAGTTCTCCAAAATTACCAACAAATTCAGTATACATGCTGAATCTCTTTTCGATATTTTCAACCTTACTTAGGTCATTCAAAAAATCATATGGATACAAGACCGTAATGTAATTATTACCTAATTCAAAGATTCTATTACCGAAGTATTGCTTATTTAATAACCCAACTCGGAACTTATTTCTATTTTCTTCACTCCCCACCCAGGAACAGGTAATAACCGTAGAGTCATAATGGTTTTTCATAGATTCATTTTTATCTATTTCTTGTTCGAACGTTTTTTCAAATAATTCCTCCATCATTCTAACACTTGCACTTTTTATTTTTGCTAATTCTCTATTGAAATGGTGAATAAAATCAAATACCCCGACTCCAGTTGCCCAGCCCATATTTGGGAGTGAGACCAGTTTTTCAAAATTGTCATTCCAGCCCATTTCCGCATTCTTACCATAGGTAATCCGAGTATCTGTCATTATAATGGAGAAGTAATCTGAAACATAGCCAATAACAACACTCATCCCAACATCTCCCTAGGTGTATAAGATTTCTTGTATCCATTGTCTCTGACAAGAGTTAGAGTAAGATGAAAAGATTATTAGAAATCAGTGAGAAGTTTTTTTACATCGAGTAGCAAGTATCGATTCTATTCCAATGGAATCGTGAATAAATCATGTAAGTTTTTTTACATTTTGCTTGATTACTGCCTGTTCTTTTTACTATAATCAGATTCACACTAAAAAAAGGATTCGGTGAAAATAGCTTCAAAAGGCGCTTTTTAAATAAAAGGGAGTGAGAAGCATGCTTAAGAGTAAATGGGAAGTTCATGTCTTTCTAAAAACTTTCGAAGCTTTTGCCAATTGGGATGGAGAAAAACATTTTCTTGCGATGGAAACGGAAAATCCTAGGGGAATCCTGACGATCATGAAATCTCCAGATGGAGCATTTTATTATCATCGGAAAAATGATTTGTACTGGGACATTAGAGAAATCAAGGTAGAGACCGATATTTTAACCGACATCATTTGGGCATTTAGGCTGGCTATTCAAAAATCCATTAAACAAATGGCATTGTAGGCTGATCATATCGATACTTTATAATCGACTACTTCATATTTTAAAACCGTAAATAATTTCCTCCTATAATGGAAATATTATGCACGAAGATAAATAGGAGGAAATTCTTTATGGAAACGAACCATGATCATATTAAATTAACCGCATCTGAGTTATCCTATTTATGGACCAGCTATCTTGCAGATAGTATGGCGGTTTGTGTATTGCAGTATTTTCTTGTACAGCGAATAATCAACAACCAAATCTGTACGTTGGCTCTCCGAAATGGCAATGCCGTAATTACCAATCCCAGCATAAATCATAAGATTGAATTGAAACATCATTAATTTATCTGAAAATGGCGCTTCTGTTGAATCGGTTACTTCCTGATCATACGCCATAGGAACAGGTAGTGAACCCATTTCTAAATAACTACTCAAGACTTTTGTATGCTTCAATGAAACCTCTTTACCTCTTAAAAAAAATTTCCTCACCTTGGTTTAATATGGAGGTATTGAAGTTATCAGAGGATGGTTCTAACCTAATGATCGAGAATGAGTGGCTGGAGCAGCCTCCAATGGCAGCAAATCGCAGTGATTTGGCAAAGAATTAGGAAAAGAAGGCAAGCCGCATCTGGGCTTGCCTTCTTTTATCTATAATTATCCGCGTCTTCCGCCTCTGCCGCCACGTTTCGTTTCGGTATTGCGCTTTAGGCTGGATAAATTTTCTTCGCTCGCTTTTAAGAATTTAGCCATTTTATCTTCAAAGTTTTCTTTTGGTTTAAAGTTGCTCCCTTTTGAACGGAAGTCCTTTGATTGCCTATTATCTCTTCCCTGGCGTTGTGGACGCTGGGAATAAGAAGAAGTTTGTCCTTCTGGTTTATCAATTGCTTTTTTAATAGACAAGGCAGTTTTTCCGTCTTTCTCACTAATTACCTTAACTTCAACCTGGTCTCCAACTTTGAGATGATCATTAACGTCTTTTACGTAGCTGTCTGCTACTTCACTGATATGCACAAGACCAGTTGTGCCACCTGGTAATTCTACAAACGCTCCAAAATTAGTAATACCCGTTACTTTACCTTGTACTTTGCTGCCTACTTCGATCGACAAAAAGAGTTCCCCCTAAATAATGGTTTCAACACTTAATTATACACTGATACAAAGACAATTTCAAGCTGTTATCTAATTATCTTAAACAACAGAAATACACAGATAGAAAATGTAGGTTGATTGTTTCATTTTTAAACCCTACTACAAGGCTCAAATAGAAAAGGTCCGTTGAAGGATTAACATCCTTGCAATCGGACCTTTTAGCTTAATAATCGGTAACAATTCTTTTTTGATCAAGGAAGGCTTCAATAACTTCACTAACTTGAAATGAAACCTGTGGTGAATCATAGTTTTCAAAGACATGCTCACATTGAGTTTTATATTCCATGATTTCATCATAATGGGCTAAATGTCTTTGGATATCTTTTTCTTTATCGTTTCGTGCCTTATGTCTCTGAATAACCGTATCACGATCTGAATAGATGAAAAGGCGCATGACGCGGTCACCGTACATATCTTTCAATTTTTCAGTGCCTTCTGGATTTAAGGTTAAATAAACAAGATTATGATTTTCGAATGCCTTCACAATATCTTGTTCGCGAATTCCATAATGAATTCCGTCGATTTCAACACACTCAAGAAATTCTTGGTTGTCGTTTAGCTCGTTGAAGTTTTCTTCCGAAACAAAATGGTAGTCTACTCCATCTTGTTCATAATGACGGGGAGGTCGAGTTGTGTAAGAGAGGACAGTTTCCATATCAAACGCAGTTGCGACCATCTTGGCAATCGTTTTTCTACCAGAACCGTCTGGCCCAGTGTAAATGAAAAGCTTTTCCTTATCTTTAATTTTGTACATAAATTACCTCCTAAAAAAAATATTGTAAATAAAAAAAGAGATCCACAGATGTATGAAATTGCTAGCCAGTGAGTGATCTGTAATATCCTTGAAGCAGGATATAATTATTATAACAGATTTTTTAGAAAAAATTTGACTTTTCTGTTTTTTTTAATTATTTTGGCCTACTATTAATGCAGACAACTACTAAAAATACTGTAACGTTTCTCTTTAGTATTGTAAAGGTGCTATGTAACAGTGTGGGAAATAAAAATGTCGAAATGTCTAGCATTTCAAGTATAATGAACATATTCAGATTTTGCATACGAAATTTCTTTGAGAGAAATCCTATATAGAAGTTGGATAATACAAAAAAACGAGGTTACTACATGAGTGAAAAAAAGTTTGAGGATTATCAGTTAAGCGAGGAAATAAGACGAGCACTTGATGTCTTGAAATATGATAAGCCTACCGAAGTACAAAAAGAAGTCATTCCCAAAGCACTTGCGAATCATGATTTGGTTGTAAAATCGCAAACAGGAAGTGGCAAGACTGCATCCTTTGCAATTCCTATTTGCGAAATGATGGATTGGGAGGAAAAAAAGCCACAAACCTTAATCCTTACTCCAACTCGTGAGCTAGCTGTCCAGGTTCGTGAAGATGTAACGAATATTGGTCGATTTAAACGGATAAAAGCGATGGCTGTGTATGGGAAAGAACCTTTCTCGAAACAAAAAGAAGAATTAAAGCAAAAAACCCATGTGGTTGTGGGTACACCTGGTCGTACGATGGACCACATCGAAAGAGGAACGCTTGAATTAGATAAAATCAAGTATTTGATTATCGATGAAGCGGATGAAATGTTAAATATGGGCTTTATCGAAGAAGTAGAAGGTATCATTAAAGAACTTCCTGAGAACAGAGTGACGATGGTCTTTTCTGCTACCTTACCGAAGGATGTGGAAAACCTCTGCCATCAATATATGAAAGAACCTATCCATATCGATATTGCTGCTACAGGGGTTACCACAAATACGATTGAACATGCTGTTATTGAGGTAAAGGACGAAGATAAAATTTCGTTGTTGAAGGACGTAACACTGGTTGAAAATCCGGATAGTTGTATCATTTTTTGCCGAACGAAAGAAAATGTGGAAAAAGTTTATACGGAACTGGAAAAAAACAATTATTCATGTGAAAGACTTCATGGCGGTTTAGAACAAGAAGACCGGTTTGGAGTTATGGACGGCTTTAAATTGGGTAATTTTCGCTATCTTGTGGCAACAGATGTAGCTGCAAGAGGTATTGACATTGATAATGTAACCCTGATCATTAACTACGATGTCCCGATGGAAAAAGAGGGATATGTGCACCGGACTGGAAGAACAGGTAGAGCCGGCAACAAAGGAAAAGCGATTACCTTTGGGACTCCTTATGAAGGAAAATTCCTTAAGGCAATTGAAAGATACATTGGTTTTGAAATCCCTGCAATGGACGCTCCGACGCAAGATGAAGTAGAGAGTGGAAAAGCGGCATTCGAGGAAAAGCTTAGCGGCCGGAGAGTGGTTAGAAATAACAAAACTGCTCGAATTAATAAGGATATTACCAAACTCCATTTTAGCGGCGGTAAAAAGAAGAAACTTCGTGCGGTAGATTTTGTTGGTACGATCTCCAATATTCCGGGCGTATCAGCAGATGATATTGGGATTATTACCATCCAGGACAACTTATCCTATGTTGACATCCTTAATGGAAAAGGCTCTTTAGTCCTGCAGGCTATGGAGCATACCACTGTCAAAGGAAAAAAACTTAAAGTCAGTAAAGCATTAAAATAATGAAGCAAGAAAGGGACGATTTTTTCGTCCCTATTTTTATCATAGGCTGTGTTAAAGCAAATTTTTGATTTTGGCACTCTGTTGATTGAAGCGGAAGGCACGAAGACTCCTCGAAAATGCTATCGCCTTTTCTTCGTGCGTGGGCAAATTCAAGGACGCCTTTCAATGTTCTGCGGGGGGACGGGGCAGGGGAGACCCCACAGGCGCTTAGCGCCGAGGAGGCTCCCCTTTACCGCCCGCGGAAATCGAAGTGCCTAGTGACAGGCAGAGACGGCCTGTCACTGCGGTGATTATTCAAAGAAGCTTTCCTTAGTGGAGCGGAAATCAACAGACAAGTTAACACAGCCAATCAAAAAAGAGGAGATTTGTTACCAAATGAAGTATTTTAAATCACAAATGAAGCAGTTAGTAAAAGAAAATAGAGAATTGCAGCAGCATTTGAAAGAGTTAATAAATGAACATGATTTAGAGAAAAACTTTGCTCTTAAGGCTCTGTATCATTCAGAAGTAGCAGATGGCGGCAGGTATCAGACAGCATATCAAGCACTTGATATGCCGAAAGAGTAAGTTTTACAAAAAAGAGGGAAAAGTTATGGATATCAGAAATATTTTAATAGTCAGTCCAATGTATAGAGAACTTAAATTATTAATTGAAAAGGAAGTCACGGATAAGTCTTTTCGATTTATTTCTGAGGGAGAGCTTACACAGGATAATTTAAGCTGGGCAGATGCACTGGTTTCATTTAATTTAAAAGCAGATTATGATTACAGTACTGTGAAATGGGTTCACTCTTTAGGAGCCGGGGTGGACCGGTTCTTATTTAAAAAGGATTGGAATGAAGAGGTTTTATTAACAAGAACAATTTGTTCTTTTGGGCAGAGGATTGCAGAGTATTGTTTAAGTTACTTCTTAAAGGATTTACAATTTCATGATACCTTCTGGGAGCAAAAGCAACAAAAAAAATGGGAGCAGCGAACACCAAAACTAATAGGAGAACAAAAAGTTCTTGTATATGGAACCGGAGAAATCGGTCAAATGATTGCGAAGGTTTTCTCAGGATTGGGAGTTGACGTGTTCGGGGTCTCTTTAAGTGGGAAACAATCTGCCTATTTTAAAGAGGTCATGAAGTTGGAAGACCATTTTTCACAAATAAGCGAAAAGAACTATATCATCAATACATTACCGTTGACAGAACAGACAGAAAAATTATTCGACAGTTCTATTTTTAATAAACTTTCAGATGTAGGATTTATAAATGTGGGAAGAGGGGCATCAGTTGACGAAGGGGCCTTACTGCAAGCATTAAATGAAAACTCAGTTAGATTTGCTGTACTTGATGTGTTCGAACATGAACCGCTTCCAGGAAATAATCCATTATGGAGTCATCCAAGGGTTCAAATTACTCCACATATTTCTGCGGTTACGACACCCAATGAAGGGGCGGCTTGCTTTCTGGAAACACTTAAAAACATCGACGAAAACAAGCTTCTGAAAAATAGAGTTGATACAAAAAAAGGTTATTAAGGATTAAGAATAGAGTGAACAAACCGAAAACCCTAATGAATAGGGTTTTTCCTTTAGTATGGTAACGCTTTAAAAATCGTAATGAAATGTTCACATGTAGAGTAGTGAAAATGAGGTAAAATGAACTTGTATCTAATTTATGTGAAGAAATTCACAAGTGGTGGATTTTTATTTTTCAATCATAACAGAGGTGGTACAACATGGGAGAGCTTTCAATAAGTGCCTTACTCATAAGATTTCTTTTGGGAGGAACAGCTGTAGCTGTTTCAACACTTGTTGCAAGGAATTTAGGTGAAAAAGCTGGGGGAATCTTTGCAGCTTTTCCAGCCGTATATTTAGCAGCTTTATTAACAGTTGGTTTGGACTTCAGCGGAGATAAGTTAGTAGCCCATTCCATCTTATTGTCAAAAGGCGCTATCGTCGGGATGGGAATTAATATTTTAGTTGCCATTCTCGCTGGTTATCTCTTGCCTAGACAAGGGTGGAAGCGCGGTCTTATCCAGGCTATGGGCTTTTGGCTAGTTGTATCAATGGCGGTTGTGATGATTACAACTTACTCATGAGAAAGGGTGCTACCTATGTATAAAGATTTACTTATTCGCTTTATTCTTGGCGGGTCAGCGGTGATGATCAGCTATATGATAACGGTCATTTCTCCGTGGAAAATTCTTGCTGGTATCTTTGCAGCTTTTCCAGCCGTGATGATTACTGCGGTTTTAATGGTAGGGATTGCCTCTGGTTCAAAGAATGCAGCGAAAATTGCCAATGGATCCGTTTTTGGAATGATTGGCGGTGTTGTCTGTGTGGCAACTGTTTGGACCGTACTACAAGTCAGCGGCAATTGGACATTAAGTATTATACTTGGTCTTGTGTTCTGGCTGGGGAGTTCGATCATTGTATCTTCATTAAGAGACAAGATTATAAAAAGTAAGAAAAACACAGTTAGGGCTGCCTGATAATAGGTTATGACATATATAAAGTAAAAAACAAGACGGCAAGTGGCCGCCTTGTTTATCGTTACATATAGTGTGATTCAATATAAAACCTATTCCTCCGTTTCTTCTGTGCCTTCTTCATTTTGTTCTGTTTCTTCTGTTTCAGTATCATCATTTCCAGTATCGCTACATCCAGTGGCAACTCCAAGCAACATAAAAACGGACATCATTGCAACTAACCAAGTTTTGTAACTTTTCATCTCAAACTTCCTCCTTGAATGCTTGCAATTTGTACTACAGGATTATCATACAAGCTTTTGAAACGAAAAAGATTTAATTTTCCATTTCTTAACATTCTTTAACCTTCTCTTTATCAAACTTCAAACGAATTGACGCATAATTTACAAAAATTTTAAAATGCTCTCTTTTTGATGATCAGCAAACTAATGATTGACCGACGGTTATAATTTTGTTACTCTATACTTAACTTTTATTCTTATCAAGAAACTTTTAAAATTAAATCGTAATAAATAGATGAATCATATAGAATGAGTGATAGAAAATAACACTAGAAGGTGGGTATAAATGAACTTACAAGCAGATGTTTGTATCGTTGGCGGCGGACCTGCAGGGACATTACTCGGACATTTATTAGCTAAAAACGGGGTATCGACCATTATTATTGAACGATCTGCTGGAGTTAATCGTCAATTCAGAGGCGAGCATATTAATGCCGAAACAGAGGCAATTCTAAAAGAACATCAATTATTTAAGAGAATAGAAGAGCTTGGGATTCTAAAAATGAAAAAAGTAGAATACTTCTCTGGTAGAAAGATAGTAAAGAGTATCACCCCTGGAAACCACGAAGATCATGTAGGAATTCATGTGCCTCAAGGACATTTATTAACAGCTATTATCGAAGAGTCAGAAGAAAACAAACATTTTCAACTATTATTTAACACCACTGTTAAAGAACTGATTCAAGATGATCAAGGTTACTACACAGGCGTGAAAGCCATACAGAATGGGGAAGAAATTCTCATTTCTAGCAAGGTAACGGTAGGTGCAGATGGCCGATATTCAACCGTTAGAAAGTTAGCAAAAATTCCTACTGTTGAAATGACTCATGGATATGATGTATTGTGGGCGAAAATTCCTGCTCCAGCAGGATGGGAACCTACAACTAGAATGGTACTGGTAAATGGACATCAGTTGGCATTATTTTCACAGACGGGGGGCCTCATCCAAATCGGCTGGAATATTGCCGAAGGATCATTTCCAACCTTGAGGAAAGAATCTTTGCAGCCATTTCTTGATCCATTGATAGAAAGTTTTCCGGAACTAGAGGAAAGTATTAAAGAGCACCTTCAATCTTGGAATAACTTTGTCTGTCTAAAGGTGCAAAGCTCTCGATGCGAAACATGGGTAGAGGACGGATTAATCCTCATAGGGGATGCTGCACATACAATGACACCAACAGGTGCAATCGGAATTAATTGTGGAATGAAAGACGCTCATATCTTAGCACCAATCCTTACCAAAGCCATAGAAGAAAAAGATATAAGTGCAGGCCAACTGAAAATATTCGAAATGAACAGAAAAAATGAAATCAAAACCCAACAAATCATGCAAGTACTGCAAGAAACAACATTTTCTGAGAAGTTCGCATAATAAAAACGGTGACAGGCACCAAATATACAAAAATTCGCTTTTATGTAGCGATTTTTGTATATTTGGTGCTTTTTTGTTTTAGCTATGTTGTAGGATTGGCTTGAATGGGAGATTATATGTTTACTGATTATGGAGGGGTAATTAAGATGAATTTGAAGGTTTCACTTACTCGTGCTTTTTTTATTAGTTTGGTATCGCTCATGGCTTTTAGCTTTGTGGCGATTCTTATAAGGGCAGACAAGATTGTTGATTTTGATCATACCATTATTCGTGCTGTCCAATCTCAAGAGTTTCTTTTCTTGACCAAGATCATGGAGTTTTTTACTGTGGTTGGGTCTACGCAAGTTGTGATTGTATTATGTTTACTGATTATCTTTTTTCTTTATAAGGTCCTGCACCACCGTAAAGAATTGATATTATTTATTGCTGTAGTGGCCGGGTCGCCTTTACTGAACTTATTGCTTAAAGAAATCTTCCAAAGAGCACGTCCTGATTTACATCGCCTGATAGAAATTGGTGGATATAGCTTTCCAAGTGGTCATGCGATGAATGCCTTTACGGTGTATGGAATTCTAACCTTCCTACTATGGCGGCATATTTTCACTCGAACAGGTCGGACCCTATTATTGCTTTTTAGTGCCTTTGTTGTCTTCATGATAGGGGTGAGCAGGATTTATTTAGGTGTTCACTACCCTAGTGATGTAATTGGCGGGTATTTCGCCAGTGGTTTCTGGCTGGCAACATCCATTTGGTTCTTTCAATGGTATATGGAAAGACAACCGCATCTGGCTAGTAGGATGCTAAAAAGATCTTAAATTTGAAACAAAGGAACATAGACATGGAATATATAACAACAAACCAGTGGGCTGAAGACCTATGGCAAAAGACTCGAGATATCTATAATGTGGCTTTTGGAGAGCATGCAACCAAGCCAGAAAAGATAATTCGAAACATGTTTGCAAGGGGACTTTGTTCTCTGCACGTGTTAATGGAAAACGATAAAGTTCTTTGTATGGCGTTGACTGGTTCTCTGACTGGGTCAAGTGTGTTACTGCTTGATTATTTGGCAGTTCGTAAGGATTCCCGTGGTCATGGAATCGGGAAAGATTTTTTCAATTATATAATCGAATGGGCACGTTCACAGTCTCAATATAAACGTATATTAGTTGAGGTGGAATGTGATGAAACGCCCGAAAATCATGCAAGAATACATTTCTGGAAAAAATGTGGATTTCAGTTGTTAGACGACTATAAACATTGTTATAAATGGGGACCCCAACACTATATGGCAATGGTTCTTCATCTTAAAGGTAAGCCTGCAGCTCCATTAAAAGGTGAAGATTGCCTAAAGTATATGGCTTCTTTTCATAAAGAATCCTACAAATTAGGCTAGTCTCGTTTCCTAGAAAACTGTAGAATAATGGTAATACAATTCTACGGTTAAAGGATGGGGAGAGTTGGAATGATTACATATCCGTTTTTGAAAAAAAAGGCCACTATAGGAGTAACCGCACCTTCTTCAGGCGTGGAAGAAGAATTGCATGAATTGGTGAAACGATCATGCAGTCGACTAGAAGATAGAGGCTATAACATTATTTGCAGAGATACCGTTTGGACTCAGGACAAAGCGAGATCTGCACCAGCAGTGAAACGTGCCCAAGAGTTTAATGAAATGATGCAGGACGAAGGTATTGATCTCATCCTTCCTCCGTGGGGTGGAGAACTACTTATTGAGGTCCTTGAAGAGATTGATTTTGATAACCTGAAGGAAAAATGGGTGCTTGGTTACTCGGATACGAGTTTATTGTTGCTGGCTATTACGTTAAAGACGGGTATTGCAACCGCACATGGAACGAACTTAATTGATTTAAGAGGCGAATATACTGATGATACGACAGCTATGTGGGAAAGTGTATTATCAACGAAAGCAGGATCAACGATTACCCAATATTCATCAGAAAAATATAAAAAAAAGTGGCAGCACGACAACCCTTCTCCTTGTATTTTTCACCTAACGGAGGAAACCAAATGGAAGACTCTGACAGGAGAAAGTGTAAAGGTTGAAGGGCGATTGCTTGGCGGTTGCATTGACATTATCCGACATATAATTGGTACACCTTATGGTGATGTACAAAGTTTTCGGAAAAAACATATTAATGATGAACCAGTGATCTGGTATTTGGAAAATTGTGAATTAAAAACAACGGATTTGCGTAGATCGTTAGTGCAAATGAAATTAGCAGGATGGTTTGATAACTGTTCTTGTATTATGTTTGGCCGGAGTCCTGCCAAAGAGCCAGTAGAAAACTATACGACTAAGGATGTTTACCAAGACTTGTCTACTGAACTCCAAATACCGATAATTTATGACATCGATTGTGGTCACGTGCCGCCTCAAATCACCTTTGTGAACGGGGCTTTTGGCGTGGTTGAGATTGAGGGCGGCAAAGGGACAGTCGTTCAACATTTTAAAGCATAAGTAAAAGGAGGGGTGACTATGAAAGAAAAAGATAAATGGGATGAATCGCATCGCTTATGGTCACTCCCGCCATTACCATGGCTTATGAAACAAAATTGGAAAGATCTTCTGTTTGCACATTATCCAATTAAGCTTGAGCTATTACGAGAGCTAGTACCTGAAATGCTCCCGTTGGACTCGTATAACGGTATGGGTTGGATTGGTATCGTTTCGTTTCAGATGACTGGAGTCCGGCTGCGTGGTTTACCGCCAATTCCGGGAACAAACACCTTTCCTCAAGTAAATGTCCGTACCTACATTAACATTGACGAAAAGCCGGGCGTTTACTTTTTAAGTCTAGACGCTGCCAACCGGTTAATTGCGAGAGTGGCTAGGAAATTTTTATACCTGCCCTATCATCATGCTGACATCACAATGAAGCGTAACGTGTCTGGTTTTGCTTTAAACAGTAAAAGAAGAAGTAATAATCAAGCAGGACTAGTGTGTAGCTATAGAGCCATTTCAGAAACTTATTATGCTCCTAAAGGAACGTTCGATGAATGGATGGCTGAGCGATATTGCTTTTATACCGTAAACAAAAAGGGCTTACCGCTTCGTTGTGATATTCTCCATCAACCATGGCTGCTGCAGCATGGAGAAGCAGAAATGAATCACAACACGCTCCTGACCAAGCAAGGTATACAAGTCGAAAAAGAAATGCCTGTCTTTCATTTTTCAAAAAGAATGGAGGTCCGTGCTTGGCCGTTGCTTCCAGCAATGGAATGAATTTAATATAAGTCTTTGGACATGAGGGTAGAAACGTCTTTAAAACCCAATTTCTCGTAAAGATGTTTGGCATGGTTTCCGGCATAGACATTTAGTTGGACTTTTTTATAGCCCTCTGCTCGTAATTGGATAAAAGCTGCCTTACATAATTTTTTTGCGGCACCCTGTTTGCGATAGTGGGGGAGCACATACATTTCATTGATAAATCCGACCTGTTCATCCGTATTTTGATCAATGATACTTCCTAGCCCAACCCAGCCTTGAATACTATTATTTTTTACCCTTACAAGGTAATAACCCCCGCCATTTAAAAAAGGAGTCATCATTTCAATCGCTTTTTCGCGACTCGGCTTCACATAGCCCATTGTGGCTTCTTTTAATACCTCCAAATGGTAATTTAAGATTCTTTGAGTCTCTTCATAGGTTGCTCTTCTAACCGTCATTCCCTTTGCATCTCCTTTGAAAAACTAGAAAAATTCCCTAGTCAAATACCTAACCTATAGTATGATAATCGATTTGATGTGGATACTGCATTGGTTTTAGAGTCGCACTCGCAAGTCATGATTGAATTTTATATGTAAACCTTATTGTATTTCTAGTTGACATAAAAAGACGAACCTATTATTCTTAATTTAAGGAATATTTTGGGGGAGATAATTATGAAACTTAGAACGACTGATCTTACGTTAGCTGCAATGTTTGTAGCTCTTATGGCTGTGGGGGCTAACATTACCTCGATAGCTCCATTCATGGTCGTGGGTGGAGTACCCATTACGTTGCAAACATTTTTTGCTATTTTAGCAGGAGTGGTTCTTGGCAGTCGATTGGGAGCCATCGCCATGATGGTTTACGCATTCGTTGGTTTAGTAGGAGTTCCTGTTTTTGCTCAATTTGGCGGCGGATTTGGCATGTTTTTGAAGCCAACATTTGGTTTTATTGTTTCTTATGTTTTTACAGCGTTTGTAACGGGTTACATAATTGAAAAGATGAAAAATACAGTTCGGGTTTATGCTTTCGCTGCACTTGTAGGGATGGCCATCAACTATGTGTTCGGAACGAACTGGATGTATGCGGCTTATAAAATTTGGGCGTCCGCACCAGACGGATTTACCTATAAAATGGCTTGGTTATGGATGGTTGTTCCACTTCCAAAAGATATTATTCTAGCTGTTTTAGCAGGTATCGTGGGACATCGTTTAAAACGTACCTTATCTAGAAGTCAGTTAAGCAATGTTAAGAAAGTGAGTTAACAGCAAGGGGGGATTGGATGAGTAAATGGAAGGAATTAGCTGCACAGGTTCTAAATGGTCATGATATTTCAAAAGAGGAAGCGTTAAGCATTTTGAATTCATCCGATTTGGAGTTATTAGAGGTATTGCATGGAGCTTATGTAATTCGCCATCATTATTATGGAAATAAGGTTAAGCTTAATATGTTAATGAATACAAAATCCGGCCTATGTCCTGAGAATTGTGGCTATTGTTCGCAATCAAGTATTTCGAGTGCTCCGATACAAAAATATCGAATGGTTGATAAAGACACTATCCTCAAAGGAGCGGAACAAGCTTATCAACTTCATGCTGGTACGTATTGCATAGTTGCGAGCGGCCGCGGTCCTAGTAATCATGAAGTGGACCAAGTTGTTTCAGCAGTTAAGGAAATAAAGGATAAATACCAGTTGAAAATTTGTGCTTGTCTAGGAATTTTAAAACCAGAACAAGCGATACAATTAAAAGAAGCTGGTGTCGATCGCTACAATCACAACCTTAATACCTCAGAAGATCATCATGACTCCATTACTACATCACACACTTATCATGATCGAGTTAATACTGTTGAGTTAATAAAAGAATCAGGGATTTCTCCTTGTTCAGGGATAATCGTTGGTATGAGGGAAACGAAGGAGGATGTAGTAAACGTGGCAATGAGTCTAAAAGTATTAGATGCAGATTCGATTCCTGTTAATTTTCTACATGCTATCGATGGTACTCCTCTTGAAGGCACAAAGGAGTTGAATCCACGATATTGCTTAAAGGTCCTAGCCCTTATGCGGTATGTGAATCCAACGAAAGAAATCAGAATATCAGGTGGACGAGAAGTTAACCTAGGAACCTTACAACCTCTGGGATTATATGCTGCGAATTCAATTTTTATCGGAGATTACCTAACAACTTCAGGACAAGAAACAACTGCAGATCACCAAATGCTTGAGGATTTAGGTTTTGAGGTGGATTTTGTAAAAGAGACAATTCAATCATAGTTCATTCGATTAAAATGGCGTCATCCTTTGGGTGATGTCTTTTTTTTCGAAGGATAAAAATATATAGTAATAAGTAGAAAGAGAATTGGTCTTGAAGGGAGAACTAGAATGTCAGAACAAAATAATTTAGGAGAAGCCTATAAGAAAACCACTTATAAGGTGCCAGGTCATGGTCCAAGGAATATTCAAGTGTTAAAAGAGACATTGTTGGGTATCGATGGAGAAATGGAAAGTGAGATGTACGGTAAGGGAAAAGTCATCGATGACTTCCAAGCGAAAATGGCAAAATACCTTGGCAAAGAGTCTGCTGTATTTTTCCCAACCGGAACGATGGCACAGCAAATTGCCTTACGAATTTGGTGTGACCAAAAAGGGATCAAAAAAGTCGCTTATCACCCGCTAAGTCATTTAGAGATTCATGAGGAAGATGGCTTAAAGGAATTGCACCATATTGAGACTTATTTATTGGCTGATAAAGACAGAGTCATTCAATTAGAAGATGTTATTGGTTTAGAGGATGACATTGCCTGCTTATTACTGGAATTACCACAACGGGAGATTGGCGGGCAGCTTCCAGACTATAAAACATTGGAAGATATTTCGGCGTATTGTAAGGAAAAGGGCATTAAATTGCATTTGGACGGTGCCAGACTGTTTGAAATTCTGCCGTATTATCAGAAGAATGCAACAGAAGTATGTGAACTTTTTGATAGTGTGTATGTTTCATTTTACAAAGGGATTGGTGGGATTGCTGGAGCGATTCTCGCAGGGGATCATGGCTTCACGGAAGAATCAAAAATATGGAAAAGGCGTCATGGCGGCGATTTAATCAGCCTTTATCCGTACATTATTAGTGCTGATTATTATTTTGATCAACGAGTGAATAAGATGGAGCGGTATTTTGAGGAAGCGAAAGAATTTGCTCGCTGCTTTAACCAATGTCATGGTGTTTCAACCAAACCTTTGGAACCAGTTTCCAATATGTTTCATGTATATTTTGATGCACCAAAAGAAGAGATGGAAAGGATATTAGCAGCAATTTACGAAGAAACTGGCATTGGTTTAACCAGTTATGTTCGTGAAGTAACCAAAACAACCAGTAACTACGAAATAAGCATTGGGGATTTGTATGCTCAACTCCCTAAAGAGAATGTAAAAAAGGTCTTTCAACTTCTTGATGAAAAAATGAAGGCATTAAAGTAATTAATAGGTAAGAAAAAATCCCCCATTTCAGTTAATCGGAATGGGGGATTGCTCATTAGATGACATAAGGTCCAAAGAATATTGTTAAGAGTAAAATGTGAATACCAACAAAATACGTGATTCTAATGGTACCGCTCCAATCATTTGCGCGTTTCGTATGATTCGTTAACCAATAAGCGATGATGGCAAATAATATCAAGTAAAAATAGGAACTGCCGGTAAAGGTTAAGTAAGTTGGAGCGTTTGTATAAATGTTGTCGACGAAAAATTGATCCTTCCAAATAATCGCTGCTACAGCATAAAGTCCAATTCCTGTATAGAAGTACCAGCCTGGATCACGGTCAGCGATTCTATTTCTAAACATATACATGAACACAATGAAAAGAATCGGCCATATAAACCAGATAACAGAAAAGGCAATTGCGAAAAATGACGATGTTACCATACCAAGTGTTTTTCCAAGGGTGTGCAACCAATCATCTTGGGTGAACTCAATTAAATCACTTATGGCATCTTTATTAGATGATGATATTTTTATCTTATGTCCATCACCATCCAAATCAACCCATGCAATGGTTTCCTCATCCATCCATTGCGGATTCGTTGAAATTTCTGGTGTGTTGCTGCGGCGTTCTGTTTTT
Organism: Neobacillus sp. CF12; assembly: GCF_030348765.1. Lineage (GTDB taxonomy): Bacteria > Bacillota > Bacilli > Bacillales > Cytobacillaceae > Neobacillus. Next base: position 23,872 of record NZ_JAUCEU010000007.1, read on the forward strand.
GTGGAACCATCTTCGTTTATTACTGCCGTATAGATATTAAAGGTTGTTTTGTCATTGAATTGAGTCTCTGTTCGCCCATTTGCGTGAAATAGGATGGTTGGTTCACCATTTTTAAATCTAAGAATGACATCAGAAACCTCGGTCAAACTGTTTGTTCCTGCCGGATCTTGAAAGGTAAGTTCGTAGAGCGACTGCGTATCCTTACCAGTAATATTTGTTTGCATAAAATAGTTAAAAAACTCTGGATTTCCTTGTGTTGATTCTAACTCCTCCTGAAGTAACAGTGCCAGTGTCTGATTTTCCAATGCAAAGGAAATATCGTTCACCACTTTTCCTGGGTCAACCTTCAGTCTTGTTTGATAGACGGAATTTATTTTTCCGTTCGTTAATTGTTGCAGTGTAAGGTCAACCCCGTTTGGATCCGATGAATAAACGAGTAAATATACTCCCTCTGCGTTTTCTTGCGGAATAATATCCAGTTTCTTTAGATCAATATCGATAATCTTTTCGGATTGCTTACTTTCAGGTGTAAGTTGATAGAGAACATTTTCTTTTACATAAAGAATAGTGGTTTCCAAAGGATAGAACTTTTCGACATCCGAGACAATTTTATTCTTATCCTGGTCATAGATGTTTTTGAAATCAAAATAGATAACCGTTTCCTCATGTTGATAAACTTGTGTCCATTTATCTACAGGTATGTCGTATGTTTTCTGATCAATCACTTTGAAATTCTTGCCAAGTGTGGTTGTGGCTAATTTTCCACCTTCAAATCTAGTAAAAACAAAATCTCCCTCTTTCGTTACTTTAACAGGAGGCAGTTTATTTAGGTCAGTTACTCCGACCATTAAAGCTCTACTCCAATCTGGAGCTGGAGGTTCCGTCACTTTTGAGAAGTTTTGATAGAATAATAATAGCAAACCGAAAACCAAGATGAATCCGGGTATGATCCAATATAGATGCGTGCTGAATTTTTTGTTCATAATACTCCCCCACGGTACTAGTTCAATTTCTCTAATTATTTCAACAAAAATAATATTAACATAATTCTGACAGAAAATGCTATTTCCAATAAAATTAGGATACATCTTTAATAAGTCTTTGGACTTTTTCATGGTAAAATAACTAGGAGAAAAAGACTTTAGGAGATATAAATGAACGATAAAAAAATACAAGAGGTAGATTTATATAAGCCGATTCAGAAGTATTTTTCACATGATGGCTATGAGGTTTATGGTGAAGTGAAAGACTGTGACATAGTCGCTGTAAAAGAGGATGAGTTGGTTATTATTGAATTAAAACTTACCTTAAGTGTAGATCTTCTAATCCAGGCTGCTAAACGACAAAAGTTAACAGACCAAGTATATATAGCGATTCCTAAACCAAAGGTTCGGATGAGATCTAAGCAATGGGCAGATAAATGTCATTTGATCAAAAGGCTAGAGCTTGGATTAATTATCGTTTCCTTCTCAGGTAATCGTTCAAAAGCAGAAATCCTCATCCATCCAACTCAATTTATTCAGAAAAAAGGCACTGCCCGGAACAAGTTGAAAAGAGAGGCCATCTTAAAGGAAATAAGCGGGCGCAGTGCAGATTTCAATGTTGGTGGAAGCAATCGGACGAAAATTATGACCGCTTACAAAGAAAATTGTATTCACATTGCTTGTTTACTAGATAAAATGGGACCATTATCCCCGAAGGCTTTAAAAGATATGGGTGCGGGTGATAAAATACCATCAATATTATCGAAAAACTATTATGGTTGGTTTGAACGGATTAAGAGAGGCACCTATATGATTACGGAGAAGGGCAAATTAGAGGTGCAAGAGTATCAGGAACTTGTAAAGTATTACCTAGATAAAATTGAGGATTCCAATTAAATTGAAACATTTTTTGGGAATTTTAAAAAAGTTTTCGGATATTAATTTGCATTTGTGAAATTTGTCTGTTATAGTAAAGGAGAATTATTTTTGTTTGTCAGTTGGATTAAAAAGTTTTCAAACTTTACGTCTAAAGAACTGAGCAAGGATAGTAACACAATGTGTGCATAGCACACGAGGAGGAAACAACAAATGGAACAAGGTAAAGTGAAATGGTTTAATGCAGAAAAAGGTTTCGGATTCATCGAAAGAGAAGCAGGAGACGATGTATTCGTACATTTCTCAGCTATCCAAAGCGAAGGTTTCAAAACTTTAGACGAAGGTCAAGCAGTTACTTTTGAAGTAGAACAAGGTCAACGTGGACCCCAAGCTACTAACGTTCGTAAAGCTTAATAAGAACCGTCATATATAAAAAGACTCTCATTTGAGAGTCTTTTTTCGTTGTTTCAGAAGTTTTTAGTGCGAATCGTGCCCGCGAACATGGGAAGATGGGAGGAGAGGGAACGATTATGAGCGAATCGTGCCCGTGACCTGGGAAAAGTGGGAGGAGAGGGAACGATTATGAGCGAATCGTGCCCGTGACCTGGGAAAAGTAGGAGGAGAGGGAACGATTATGAGCGAATCGTGCCCGCGAACATGGGAAGATGGGAGGAGAGGGAACGATTATGAGCGAATCGTTCCCGCGACCTGGGAAAAGTAGGAGGAGAGGTTAGGATTCAGACAGAATCGTGCCCGCAACCTGGGAAAAGTAGGGGCAGGGGTAACGATTAGGAGTTAATCGTACTATGGTGTTGAAAAAACCAAAGGCACGAAACACAAAAAACCCTGCTCAAAAAATGAGCAGGGCGGGTAATCGAAAAACGTAAAACGTAAAGCAAATGGTAGACACAGTATAGCATACATTTTCCTCAATCCCTAATCTTTTTAAAAAATAATCAAAAAATTGTCTAAAAAATACGTAATATTAGCGTAGGCCGGCGGCTTTTTCAACCTGTGCTTGGTGTTTTGCGTCGGCTTTCCCATCAACATGGCGTGTGCTATTACCAAAATAGACGTCGAAATGTCCGGTAATACCATTGTTTGCAATATACTCGCGTTCGTGTGGCATGAAACTCATACTTGCTGCAATCTTCCTGCCGTCGATTTCAAGGATCACAGCCCTTGGAGTCCACGAAAATCCTCCCCAAATTGATTTTGCGATGTTGGAGTCATTCGTCGTAATGGTTTCACTATCCGCATGATTCGCGCCAATGGTACGTTTAATACTAAAACTCTTCCCAGTAGCAAAGTCTGTCACTTTTGCAGTTTTTCCAATGGAGAAAATATACTGTGCCTCTGTCCACCAATCCAAAAATTCTCCATGTCTGTCACTAACAACCTCTTTCACAGCAATGTTATGAACAGGTATTTTCAATTTTTGACCTATTGTTAGCTTACTGCTAGTTGTTAGGTTATTAACTCGCAATAATTCTGCCTGAGGAATTCCATATCGTACACTTAAGTCCCAAATATTGTCACCAGATGTGATGGTGTGAGTGGTATAGGTTATCGTATTGTTTGCTGTCTGCACGGGCGGATTTAGTCCATCAGGAATGGTAAGAGCCTGGCCAATTTGCAAAATATCACTTGTTAAACTGTTTGCTGTGCGGATGGAATCAATACTTATACCAAATTGCTTTGCAATAACTGAAAGACTGTCACCAGACCTAACAGAATATGTAAAAGTCTTTCTCTCTTCTTGTACAAGTGGTGTTGGGGCAGGAGCGGGCGCAGGTGTTACTCCAGCAGCCGGAATAGTTAATGTTTGTCCAATTGAAAGATTATCACTCGTCAGGTTATTCGCACTCCGTAAGGAAGATACACTGATACCAAAACGGCTGGAAATACTCCATACAGTGTCTCCGGCCACTACAGTATATGATGTGGCGGCAGCAGGTTCAGGAGCAGCCGGCTTAACTCCAGCAGCGGGAATGAGTAATGTTTGACCAATTGACAGAATATCGCTTGCCAGGTTATTCGCACTTCGTAAGGCAGAAACGGATGTACCGAAACGACTTGAAATACTCCATAAAGTGTCTCCGGCCACTACCGTATACGGTGTGGCGGCAGCAGGTTCAGGAGCAGCCGGCTTAACACCAGCAGCGGGAATGAGTAAGGTTTGACCAATTGACAGAATGTCGCTGGTCAGGTTATTGGCACTTCTTAAAGCAGAAACGGATGTTCCGAATCGACTCGAAATACCCCACAAAGTTTCTCCCGCAACAACGGTGTATTCTGTAGGCGTAGATACCGAGGAAGGGATGTTCAAAACTTGTCCGATTTGAAGCATATCAGTGGATAAGTGATTTGCACTCCTCAATGCTTCCGGTGTGGTTCCAAACCTTTTAGCAATTCCATATACCGTATCTCCCGCCACGACGGTATAGGGAGTGATTTTACTACCATCATTTTGGGCTACATTTAGAGGGGGGTCTGCAGCTAATGCAGTATCATTATCATTTGCACTTAATGAGATAGATGTTATCGCCATTCCTCCGAGAATGACCTTAATCATCGTTACCTTTAATCCCGGATAGCCTTCTTTTAAGATTTGCTTGGCTGTTGCTTGTATGCCTTTAGTTGTAGCTGGTGTACTGCCTAAATCAGCAGCAAACTCAGTTAAGTGGTTGTCTAAGAAAATAAATAATGTTAATTGATTACTTTGTGGGTCCAATCTTATTTCATGTCTTTGAACATTCACCTATTTAGTATTCTCCCTTCGAAAAAGAACCGTTCTATTAGGTTTTTTTCGATAGGTACTATAGTCCTATAAGATTTTTTAAGATTAAAAAGGTTTAAATTGTTTTTTGTTGAAATAAGTATAGTAAGTTTTTCCATTGGTGAGGTGGGATAAAAATTGAATGATATCCAATATGCTTTTATAAATGAATTTGGCCAATACGGATTCGATTTTGATCAATCTGAGACTTCGACCCACTTAATAATCGTTTCTATTTTAGTAAAAGGTTTTGATGTAGAAATTCTTGAACAGGAAGTTGAAAAAATTAAACGAAATCATATTCAAAAAAGGGAAATAGATGATAGTCTTCGAATGGAAATCTTACAGGATTTAAAGGACTTACCTTTTAAGGTCTATGCCTATGTTATTGATAAGCGGAAAATTAGGGAAGATAGTGGCGTTACCTATGAAAAGACGTTTATTAAATTTTTTAATCGAAAGATTTTTGATGATTTATACCGGACTTTCGATACCCTTGACCTTGTTGCGGATGAAGAGGGATCAAAGGAGTTTATGCAAGAATTTATCACATACGTAAAACGGAAGTGCATCCCTGATTTATTTAATTTTTCGACCTTTGGTTTTAATAATAACCAGTCGAAAATTCTCCTTGAACTGGCAGAGTTTATTGCAGGAACGATTGCCAAAGGCTATGATGTCAAACAACCTTCTGAGCAGTATCCATCGTTCTATAAACTTCTAAGAAATAAAATCATCACGATTAACCTGTGGCCACATGATTATAAGCACTATCTTTATGACTACCATTTTGAAAAAACAGATTCACAAACCGATCAAATTATCATTAAACAAGCAGTTAATTTGGCTTACCAATACATAGAAGAACATATGAAAAGTGAAGATGAGGATGAAAGAGTCCGAATTGATTTACTTAAGTTTCTTCTATTTAATTTGAAGGAAAATCCGGATGAGTACGTGTATACGGAGGAAATTCTTGAGAACCTGAATGCTATCAGGGTAAACAAAATAAAGCAGCATTATTTTCGATCAAATATTGTTTCGAAGCTTCGTGACCATGGGTTGTTAATTGCCTCTAGCAATAAAGGGTACAAACTGCCGGTTTGTTTAAATGATTTGTATGACTTCGTAAATCTTTCAAGCCTCACTATACACCCGATGATTCAAAGAGTAGCCAAATGTCGAGAGCAAATTTTGCTGGCTACGAACCGAGAGATAGACATCCTCGAAAAAGGAGAATATGACTACTTAAAAAGAGTAATTGAAATGGAAAAAATAGCTCTAAAGAATGATTATTAAAATGAGGGGTAAAGGGAATGTTTGCTTACAAAGTAGATGAAGAAATATCAATAGAATTATTGCAGCAGCATCATAAGGAAGAATTATATGATTTAATCGATTCAAACCGTGAACATCTGCGGAAATGGCTGCTATGGGTAGATAAACGCAAATCAGCAGAAGATTTTGAGCCGATCATTCCGATTTGGATAAGAAACTATGCGGACAATAATGGCTTTGACGCGGGTATCAGATATAATGGGAAAGTAGTTGGGATGGTAGGACTCCATTATATCGACTGGAAAAACAGCTCAACAAGTATTGGGTATTTCCTGTCTGAAGAAGCACAGGGTAAAGGCATTATCACTAGGGCAGTATCTTCGTTATTAAAATACCTATTTGAAACCTTGAAGATTAATAGAGTCGAAATCCAAGTCGCTGTAAACAATCATAAGAGCATTGCTATTCCTGAGAGATTAGGTTTTGTTTGTGAAGGAGTTAAACGGGATGGGCAATGGCTGTTTGACCACTACGAAGACATTGTTACGTATAGTATGCTAGCAAATGATTGGAAAAACTAAATAATCAACACACTCGTTCACCTCAACGTGGACGAGTTTTTTTATGTATGTTAATCAGAGGATCATAAAGATATTATTTGGAAAACTACTGGAAATTAAAATTAATTGTTTCCTGTAGGTGGAAAAATGAACAACTATACCAATGACAACAGTGCCAGACGATACAAAGCCCATGTTAGTATTGCAGGCATCTCTCAAATTCACGTCCGAAACCCTTATATTATTGCTTGGTGGTCCGCTGCATTTCCAGGTTTCGGACATCTGCTTTTATCTAAATACCTGAGAGGGTATGCTCTGTTTATTTGGGAAGTTATTGTGAATATAAAGGCTCATGTTAATCTAGCGATGATTTACTCCTTTCAAGGAAATATTGATTTGGCGAAGGAAGTTTAAGACACAAGATGGCTTTTAATGTATATTCCAGTTTACATATTTACTATATGGGATAGTTATCGCACAACCGTTGATATGAACAAAATTTACCTTTTAGCAGACAGTGAGGATCACATTTTTAATACATTCAGTTTAGGAGCAGTAGAAATAAATTATCTTGATAAAAGAAACCCTGTTATTGCCCTGGTATGGTCGCTATTTGTGCCTGGTCTTGGGCAGCTATATGTACATAGGATTATGACAGCGTTTTTTGTTATCTTTTGGGTGGTTGTTTTCTTTTATTTTTCGCATGCCCAAGAGGCCGTTTCCCTCTTATTTTTAGGAAAAGTAGATATGGCCACTGCCGTAATAAATCCTGAATGGCTTTTATTTCTGCCATCACATTATGGTTTCGCTGCTTTTGATGCGTACATGAGCGCGATTGAAAATAATAAACTCTACAAAGAGGTACAAATGAAGTATATAAAAAAGAATTACCAAGTACCAGGTTTTCGATTACTAAAAGGACAAAAGGTGACGTGATCCGTGTGCAACTCTTTTCCACTTTTGAAAGTAATGCTTTTTTAGAAATAGCGATTTCACAATTGGAGAAAAAGGGGATTAATAAAGAAGATATATTTGCGATCCCACTGGATAATAGAACAGAGAATCGGAAGGTTTTTGATTCTACACATCATTCAGACGGAACATCATTTAGTGATATAGGGATGGCACTAGCCACTGCTTTTTCGGTGATTGGTGCTAGTATTGGATTTAAATTGGCGTGGGGGCCAATTTACTGGGGACTTATTGGTGCCTTTATCGGATTTGTTCTGGGATTCGCTATTAGCCTTTTTACTGAGACGGTTTTAAAGAAGAAAAATAGACTTAAAAAAGGGAAACATTCAGAAGTTATTCTCATTATTGAATGTGATGAGACACAAGCAGAATTTGTTGAAATGATTCTTTGGAACCATTTTGCGTTAGGAGTAGCAAAAGTAATGTAATGCTAGATAAATAAAGTACATAAAAAACCCACTTACAAGGGGTGCTGAGTCATCATAGGTGTACCTGGACACCACTATATGTTGCTCAACTATTAATAAGGTGTCTCAGCACCCAATAATGCACCAATATTTATACATAAAACTCCTTTAGTTGGAAAAGGATATAAAAACTGGGAGGGGTTTTGGATGCGGAAGAAGGTCTCCAATTTGTGGAAGAAGGGTTTGAATACTGAACCTGATTTTAATGAACAGTCCAATGCCGAGGTAATTGAGTTAAAGAAACAGGATATTAGCGCTAGTTATGATCAAAATTTAGCGACTTTTAAGTCTCTTTTTTCTGTTCCAGATAATATTGATGTCAAAGTGCGTGAGTTCACCATCACTTCCCTCAACCGCAGGGGGTTTATTATTTACTTGAGCACAATGGTAGGTTTACAAATCATTATGGAAAGCATAATGGAGCCATTAATTGATAACGAGCACCCGGGAGAAAAAATTCCCGATATCGTTGCTTACCCTATTGCAAGTACAAATACAAATATTGGTGAGATTACAGAATTTATTACTGGTGGGAACACCGCCTTATTTGTCGATGGCGATGAACAATGTTATTTGTTCGAAACGACCCAAATTAGTGGCCGTTCCATTGAAAAATCTGACAATGAGGTCATTGTCAAAGGGGCAAAAGAAGCTTTTAATGAAAGAGTAATCGACAATATTGCCTTAATCCGTAAGAAAATTAAAAATGAAAATCTTCTAGTTGAAACGCAGACGATTGTAAAACGATCCAGAAACAATGTATTTCTTGTTTACCAAAAGGACCTTGTAAATGAAGAACTGCTAAAAACCATAAAAGATAAGCTAAGTTCATTTAGTGTTGATAGTATTATTGATTTAAGTATTTTAGAGCAATATCTAGAAGAGCGGCCCAGGTCCTTATTTCCTACTATACTCTATACGGAACGTCCTGATCGTGCGGCGGCTTATATCGAAGAAGGGCATATTGTTTTATTAATGGAAAATTCACCAGCTTGTTTAATCCTGCCTGCTACTTTTTGGGCGTTGTTTCATTCGCCGGAAGATCACTACTTGAGAACACCCTATGGTAATTTCATTAGAATTCTGAGGTTCTTAGCCCTGTTTGTTGCCGTTTTCACCTCTTCTATCTATATTGCAATTACAAATTTTCACGTCGGAATGATTCCTCCTGATTTATTGATGGCGATTGCGGGGACGAGGGAAAGGGTACCTTTTCCATCAATAATAGAAGTCCTCATGATGGAAATTGCCTTTGAGCTAATACGTGAAGCTGGTTTACGTGTGCCATCTCCCATTGGTCCAACAATTGGGATTGTCGGTGCGTTAATTCTTGGTCAAGCCGCGGTGCAGGCGAACATTATTAGTCCAATAGTAATCATTGTTATTGCCTTAAGTGGATTAAGCTCATTTATTATCAGTGATATAAGCATGAATTTCGCTATTCGTATTACCCGATTTTTATTTATATTTTCAGCAGGGTTTATGGGGATATATGGAGTGACAGCTTTATTTATTGGTGGACTCTATTATTTAGTTTCATTGAAATCGTTTGGTACTCCCTATTTTGCACCTATGACACCACATTCCTTCTCTTCAAAGGACTTGCTCATTCGACATGTTCCGATGAAAGAAAGGTTCCGCCCAGGATATTTAAAGCCAAAGGATATGGTTAAACAAAGAGAGGGATCATAAATATGAATCAGCAACCTGGAAAACTTGGAATTCGTGAACTTGTTTCCATCGCTATTTTAATGGTTGGGGCGAAAGCCACTGAAGATACACCAGCCATCCTGTATAGTAAGGTGCAAAATGCAGCGTGGATGATTCCGCTCTTATCGGCTGTAATTGTCTTTATCCCTCTTTTTTTACTAATAAAGACGATGTCTTTGTATCAAGATAAAGATTTGTTTTCCGTGATAAAAAAATTATTTGGTAAATATCTTGGTTTCATCGTTTGTCTTGTAATATTTATGATCAGTTCGTTTGCTGTTTCGTTTGACACAAGAACATATACCAACATCATCCGATCGTTTTATTTTACGACAACGCCCAATATCATCATCTATGCCATGTTAATGATTATTTGTGCATATGGTGCTAAAAAGGGGCTTCAACATGTCGGATCCGTATCCTATCTGATTGTTTTCTATTCGCTGCTCTCTTTATATATTGCTTTAGGGATTAGTACGCAACAAAGCAATATACAATCTATGTTCCCCTTTTGGGGGCCGGGCTATCTTGAAATAATCAAGTTTAGTTCACAGAAAATATCTATTTTTGCTGATTTTTTTATTCTGACGATGATCATTCCATATGTCACGTCAAACAAAGTTTTTAGAAAAGGGACTTGGATTGCCTATGTGTATGTCAGCATTCAAATTAGTGTAGCTACACTCATTTTTATATGTGTGTTTGATGAGTCTCTAGGAGGAATTGCTTATCCATTCCACATAGCGATTCGCTTTATTTCCCTTGGAGAGTATATACCGAATGTCGAAATCATCTTTTTCATCATTTGGATTATGACAGCTTTTATTCGTTTTACCGCATTTATATATATTAATGCCCTTATGTTCGGTCGACTCTTCAAAATTAAAGACTTTGAATACCTAATACCATCGCTGACAACGATATATCTGCTGATTGGAATTCTTCCGGAATCACCCATGGATGTCACATTAGTGCTAAAACCCCTAATACAAAATTTGGCGGGTCCAATGTTTGCTGTCATTTGCATCATCCTTTGGTTGGTTGCGCTATTAAAAGGAGAGTTTAAACATGCCAAAAACAAAAACAGTATGTAGATTATTGTTGTTTTTCGTCATGGTTATGTTACTAACAGGTTGTTGGGATAGAGGAGAACTTGAAGATAAATCTTATGTAATTGGTCTGGGATTGGATCTTTCAAAGCAGGAAGGGAAAATTAAGGTAACCATGTTACTTGCCAATCCCGAAGTGGGAAGTATGCAAGGCGGTGGAGGTTCAACAGAAGAGGCCAGAGAGATCATCTCGTTTGACGCTAATGATTTTATTGCTGCCAAAGCAACTGCAAATTCAGTCATTTCACGCAGTATCAGTTATGAATTGTTAAGAATTTTTGTTGTCTCTGAGGAATTTGCGAGAGACTCCATGTTTACAACGACATTTTTTGAAGTATTAAAAGATAAGGAAATTCGCTTAAATAGCTATCTAGCTGTATCTAAAGAAAAGGCAGCACAGTATTTTTTGAAAAATAAACCAAAAATGGAAACAAGGCCACACAAATACTTTCAATTTATGGTTGATCACGGGATTGAAAATGGGCTAATTCCCGATTCTACACTGTTCCGTTATTTTCAATCTGCAGAAAGGGGGACAGACCTCTTTTTAGCAATGTACACAACAGCGATAAGACAAAACAATCCTAGAATTCAAATGGAAGATGAATACATGGCAGGGGAATTGAATGCAACCGGTGAACTAGATAATACTCAATTTATTGGGTCAGCTGTGTTCAAGAAGGGTGTCATGATCGATAAACTAACGGGACAAGAAACACGCACGGTCAATATTCTAGATGATACTACGAATATAAAAGATATCTTGGTGAATTTAACGGACCCTTTTTCGGACTCTAAGGAACAAATTGCAGCAAGAATCATGAAAACAAAAGGCAATGAAATAAAAATGAATTTGAAAGGGGTCAGACCACAGATTTTTATCACGATCCCTTTACAGTTCGAGATTATGTCGAACCCCTCAAAGGCTAATTATGCAATAGAAAAAAACCGACAAAAATTAAGAAAACATATTGCTGATCATATTGAAAAAATGAATGAGGACTTACTAAAAAAAACACAAACAAAATTAAAAGGTGTACCCTTTCCATTACCTATATATGCTAAGAAATATTTTGGAACCATACAAGAATATAAAAAATTTAATTGGGAAAAATCCTACCTTCGCGCAGACATCCATGTAAAACCTGAGATTGAAATTGTTGATTATGGGAAAGACACAAATAGACCAATAAAGGTGGGGCAGTAGTTTGCAATTAATTATTATCCTTGCATTAATCTCTATTTCGGCCTATACTTTTGGCTTTGGTGTCACCTTATGGAAGGAGAAACAGAAAATAAGTGCAATGGCGGTATTTTTCCTAACCCTTATTATTGTAGTTCTCCCATTTTTTTCAGTGCTTCAATAATAGCTGACAGAGCTTGGAATACCGCTGCCAAACCACTGGTTCACAAGTATTTAATTCCTTATTATTGGAAAATATATAGTCGAGGTGATAGAATGGCTAATGCAAAAGTTGGCGATAAGATTTCCTTTAAACGAGAGGGGAATTCTTTAGAAGGTGTGGTTACAGGTGTAAGGGAAAATTCGGTTATGGTTCAATATGGAGTCTCAAAAGATAAAGATGAACCACTAATAACGATTGTAAACCATAAAAATTACAAAATAACAAAATAAGAAGTAAACAAAATGAATATTTAAACGATAAAAAATCCCTTTGGAGCCAAAGGGATTTTTTACATTTAGTCATTAGTCTTGATTGCGTTGACCTTTTCGATTGTTTGTTAAATTAGTTGCAACATTTTTTGCCGTATCTACAGCATTCATAGCGACATTCTCGGTGGTTTCTAAGGCACTATGAAGAGTGTGAAAGGCGGCACCCGCTGTTTCTTTAATACCTTCAGCAACACCTTTATTCGTTTGCTTTTGGTTAGACATTATTCTTCACCTCCTAAACAGCAATAGGTTATGTAGTAAACGCTGGACTATACATGATGATTACTGGAAATAAAGATTGGAAAAAATATTTCCATTAAACTAATCCATACATTAGGGAATTATAAAGATGAAAATAGAATGAATTTGGAGGCATCAAGATGGAAGAAATGAAAAAAATGGAAAAATTGCTTCGGGATTATGGTTACCCTGAAAAGGCGATTCCACGCTTAATGAGAGAAATAAGTTCAATGAACTATGATAAGGTGAAAAAGCTGATCCTCCCATATAACGATATGACAGCTGGAAGGTCTTAATGGAATTTTAAAAACAAACATAATAATATTATGTAACTTAGATAAAGGCTCCATCTAATATTCTTACAATCGGATGGAGTCACATTCATGAATTGTGTACTTTTCAGATTGAACTGAGTACATATAAAGTAAAAGGGAAATCAAAGGGAGAAGAACGTTCATGAGTGCCTTAAAGGATGATGGAAAAAAGCGAGTTGACAAGAACCAAAGAGAACGAATTTTTCAGGATGAAGGTGAGATTTTTCCAGGGAGGACGTTTAGTGAAGTTGTTTTGGAACCGTCCTACCATGAAGCAAAACAACATTTGCTTGAGCCGATGATGATGATTAATAAAGCTCATTTGATTATGCTGACAGAGCAGAAGTTAGTTTCTCTTGCTGAAGGGAAAAAAATTGCAGATGCTATTACAAGTCTTGACCTGCAATCAATTCGAACCTCCCACTATAACGGTCAAGTAGAGGATCTGTTTTTTCAGGTAGAGGGAGAAATGCTTGAAAAAACCGGTGATATTGCTGGAAATCTCCATATTGGCAGAAGTCGAAATGATATGTGTATTACGATGTTTCGCATGGCGCTTCGAGATAGACTCCTAACCGCGATTACATCATTGCTATATTTAAAAGAGGAGTTATTAGAGTTTGCTAGTTCTCATACAGATACGCTTATGATTGGTTACACTCACACGCAGCAGGCTCAACCTACTACGTTGGGCCATTATATAGTAGCTGTGGTTGATTCGGTAAACCGCGATTTCAAACGATTGACGTGCGCATACCAACAGTGTAATCAAAGTCCAATGGGAGCAGCTGCTTTTACGACCACGGGGTTCAATATCAATCGGGAGAGAATGAGTGAACTGCTTGGTTTTAGTAGAATAATAGAAAATTCGTATGATGCCATTGCCGGAGCAGATTACATCGCTGAAGTAATGACGGCTACGCAAATTTGTGCAATCTCTCTCGGTCGTTTTGTTCAGGATTTATTACTATGGAGTACACAAGAGTTTGGGGTCCTGAAAGTGGCAGATCCTTACGTACAAACGAGTTCGATTATGCCTCAAAAACGCAACCCCGTATCCCTCGAGCATATACGCTCCTTGTTGTCTACATGTGTTGGCAATACCCAAACAGTCTTGAATATGATCCACAACACTCCATTCGGAGATATCGTCGATACCGAGGATGATATGCAGCCTTATGGATGGAAAAGCTTAGAATTGCTAGAAAAACTGTGCCGATTACTGGCTTGTGTCATTGGGACAGCAGAAGTAAATGTAGAAAAACTTCGTAAACGAGCGGAAGCAAGTTTTTCAACAATCACTGAACTAGCGGATACAATAGTTAGAACAGATGGACTTTCATTTCGAACGGCACATCATATTGTCAGTAAAGTTGTTAAGGAGGCGCTGTCCCAGGGGGCCCTAGTGCATGAAGTAACATTGGCCCATGTGAATGCCGCTGCAAAGGTGATTATCGATAAACCTTTACAGTTAAATGAAGAAAGTCTTAGGAAAGCACTTGATTCTGATTATTTTATAAAAGTTCGTTCACTTCCGGGTGGTCCAGAGAGCAATGAAGTAAGAAGAATGGTTACAGATAGGAAGAAACAACAGAATGAACATCAAACCTGGCTTAAGTTAGCGAATACAAAAACTCTGGAGGCTTATCGAAAGTTAAATTCTATATTGGAAGATTGGCCATATAGTTAAATGTTAGAATTAAAGCCAGTTTCCTTTGAACTGGCTTGTTTTCATTTTGCCTGCTCCGGATTTCATAAATTATCTAAAGACTAAACTATGGACTCATTCCAGTAAAAACATATATTTCAAATTTTTGGTGAATAATAGTAGCAAAATGATGAAATTCGGTGGTCCTCATGCAAAGTTTAATAAAAATCTTAGTTCCACGGCAACTATTCTTATTGCTGATTCTTTCAACAGGATTGCTAAATCATGTCATCTTGATTCCCAATCTTCTTCAGGCAGCAGGCAGGGATAGTTGGGTAAGCGTTATTGTTGCATATCCTATTTCTCTTTTATTTCTTTGGCTAATCTATTTTATTGTTAAAAATAGCCCGAATGAAGGGTTTTTTCAAATGATTAGGCAACGCCTGGGAAAGAGTTTATCGATTATACTATCGATTCCGGCCATTCTTTTTTTATTTATAAGTGCCTTTATTACTTTAAGGGACTTAATGATATGGTTAAAAGCCTACTTTCTCGGTGAAACTGCTGTTTTTATCATTAGTTTCATCCTCATTCTGGCATGTTTCTTAGTAACTCTTGCTGGTGTCAAATCAATGGCAATCTCGAGCGGACTTTTACTCCCCCTAGTTATGTTATTAGGAATATTTATTGCACTTACAAATACTACTGTTAAGGATCCGCGTCTCTTATTTCCAATATTTGTGGATGGATATGTTCCTGTTTTGAAAGGAGTAATTTATGTACTTTCCGGACTTCTTGAAATTTATATCGTGATATTGTTACAGCCATTCTCCCAGGAACAAATAAAATTTAAGCATTTGTTTATTTTATTGACTGCCTTAACAGGCTTAATTTTTGGCCCCCTTTCTGCTGCAATCATGGAGTTTGGCCCAACTGAAGCTGCCCATTTTAGGTATCCAGCATATGAACAGTGGCGTGTATTAAGCATAGGGGAGTATATTTCTCATTTAGATTTTTTCGCTTTATATCAATGGCTTGCTGGAGCATTAATTCGTATCGGTTTATTCATGTATCTTTTAGGCACATTTTTCTCCAAGAAAATGAAACATTACAGACTTAATCCGAAACTAGTTGGTGTCATCTATCTTATATTATTCGGACTGATGTTAATAAAAGTAGAATCTTATTATTTTTATTTTGCCATCTATAAATATTTTTTACCTGTCTGTATGATATTTTTCCTTCTTCAAATCCTGTTATCAGCGTTGATTGTTTCAGTATTAAAGAAAAGGGATGAAAAACAACATGGGAAAAACAATAAGCTCGAATCCCCTACGTAATGGAAGGTATAAGGAAAAAGGCGAAGAATTAAAAAAGCGATTTATGAAAAGTGATGACCTGCTTTGTAAAGTGCACCAATCTGATAAAGAACCATTTGAAATGATTTTTTTTGAAAGCTTAATTGACAGTCATTATTTAGATCAATATATTTTGCCAAAACTTGGATTACATCAACAAGGTACTGTCGAAAATAAGCTTAAATCTTTCTTTCAAGCAGAAGAGGTTATCTCTAAATCATTAGATGAATTATCTGATTTGCTTTTTGAAGGAAACGTACTATTCGTATTGGGGAATGCACTCTTAAGTATTAAAGCAGGTGACTTACCTAAACGAACACCTGAAGAATCAGCTCTCGAGACATCTATTAGAGGCCCAAAGGATGGATTTGTAGAGGATATAAAAACCAATATCTCTCTAATCCGCCGAAGACTTAACACCGAGTCATTATGTTTAGAGAAATACATGATTGGTAAAAGAAGTAGAACAAAAGTGGTTCTCATCTATATAGAAGATTTAATTGATCAGAGAGTTCTAGATGAAATCCATACAAGATTAGATAAAGTAGAACTAGATATATTGACTAGCATTTACGAGCTTGAAGCGTATGTTAGAGACAGGCCGTATTCCATTTTCCCAAGTATGGATTATACCGGGAGGCCAGACTTTATTGTTCAGGCGCTGAATCAAGGTCGATTTGCACTCTTGGTTGATGGGAATCCCAATGTCATTTTGGCTCCAGTGCATTTATTATTGCAGATCAAATCACCTGAGGACACTTACATCAGTTATGCATATGTTTCATTAGAAAGAATTATCAGGTTGTTGGGTGTATTTATATCTGCTTTTTTACCTGGGGCATGGATTGCCTTTTCTGCCTTTAATATAGAACAAGTTCCATATTTACTTGTTGCGACTATTTCAGTCTCGCGTTTTGGACTGCCCTTATCAACTCCCATAGAAATGTTTATTGTTCTTTTTTTGTTTGAACTATTTAATGAAGCAGGCGTCCGTCTGCCAAGAGCCATTGGTCAAACCGTAGCTGTGTTAGGAGGGTTAATTGTAGGGGACGCAGCCATTCGTGCCGGCTTAACCTCACCTACGATGCTGGTAGTGGCAGCTATTACCTATATTTCTTCATTTACCTTGGTGAATCAAAACTTAAGCACAGCGATTACAATCTTACGATTCGTGATAATTTTATTAAGTACTTTTTTTGGATTGTTTGGTGTCATTATAAGTTTTATTTTAACAACCTTTTATTTTTCCACCATTTCATCCTTTGGAGCTCCATATATAGGAGCAGTTTCATCTATCAGTGTGAAGGAATTTATCAAATCATTGTTCATGGCTCCACGTCAATTCTATAAATCGCGAACAACCATCACAAGCCCAGATGATCCAACAAGGGGTGGAGACCAATCATGAGAAGAATGTGGATTATACCCTTTATCACCGGATGTTTAATGTTTACTGGTTGTTCAGGTTTAAAAAATATTCAAGATTTAACATATATAGTGGCAATCGGACTGGATTATGATGAAGAAAAACAGGAATATACCGCCTATCTTCAAGGCTTAAATTTCGCTAATGTTGCGAAACAAGAGGGAGCTAAACCTATTGAACCCATCCCAATTTTTATCGCTTCAGCATCTGGAGAAACACTAAATTTAGCAGTAAGTAAGCTATATAAAAAGTCAGAGCCTCCTGTTTTTTTCGGCCATGTAGAAACACTTGTCTTGAGTAAAAGACTCGTCAAGCACCGCTTTAGAGAAGTAATTGAGGAAGTAGGCAGAAATCGGTCGTTACGGCACACGATGCGACTCATAACAACTGAAGAAAAGATACCAGATATTTTTAATATCAAAGCATTATTTAATTATCCAGCCGTTTATACGGTTCTCTATAAAAAAAATACTGACGAAATGTTTCAGGATGAAATAAAGCCAACAAGGTTAATGCATTTTTTAAGAGAATTTTATGAGCCGATGGGGGTGGCGAAACTGCCTTCTGTAAAGATTGATCATGATACCTGGAAGGCTGACAAAGACTATCCAGTGTTATATTTTGATGGATATGCTATTTTTCAAAAGCAAAAGTTTATGAAGGACCTTTCGATGAATGATGCTGTTTATATTAATTGGCTGTTAGAAAAGCGTGTCTCTATAGATCAAAAAGTGGAGGAAGATGAACAGCTTGTAGCTGCAGTTAAGCTTAGTTCGCCAAAAATGAAGATAAAATACGTAAAAGGAAAGACATCGCCAGAGTTTTCGATAGAAATATCTACACAAGCAGATTTGCTAGAAAAGATAAAAGATATTCCCATAGACAATTTAATCAAATTAATTGAAGCTGATATTAAAACGAAAGTAATGAGAATCTATAATGATGGTCTGGAAAAAAATACAGATCTATTAAACGTGGGTGAAAAATGGTATCGGGAACACCCGCAGCAGTATCGAAAGTTAATGAGAACATCAAACTTCTATTTAGATCAAAATTCCCTAAAAAACGTAAAAGTGGATGTACAGATATTTCATTTTAATACCTATAAATATGAGGAGAAAAGCTTTTAATAGTAGAAAATGGCTGTTTTTACATTTATTGTTGTTTATTGAACTTATTTAATTTTCGGGGCTTTTAAAAAAAGGGAGCTGCTTCGGACATGGTAGCTCCTGAATTCACCATTTAACCAGAGGATGGTAAAATTAGAACGATATAATCATTTTTTAGTAGAAAAAGAAATAACTAGATATATGGCTTATCTTCGGAAAGGAATGGATGATCGAATGCAAAAAATTTACTTAGATTACAATGCAAGCACTCCGTTGGCTCCTGAAGTGGTTGATGCGATGCAGCCCCTTTTGAATAATTATTATGGAAATCCATCGGCGCTACACTGGGCGGGAAAACCGGTGAAAGAGTTATTACATAAGGCTAGAAAACAAGTTTCGGACTTAATAGGCAGTTCTCCATGTGAGGTTACTTTTACTTCAGGTGGAAGTGAAGCTAATAACTTTGCTCTTAAAGGATTTTATTTTAAAAATCAACATAAAGGGAATCACATCATTACCTCGAGAATTGAGCACCCTGCCATTATCAATCCATGTAAGTTCCTTGAAAAAGTAGGGGCTAGGGTCACCTATGTAAGTGTTGACCAATATGGGAGAGTTTCTCCTGAAGAAATAGAAAGGGCAGTCACCAAGGATACGATTCTACTAACGATCATGCATTCTAATAATGAAACAGGTACCTTACAACCAATTGTAGAAATTGGGGAGATAGCTAAAAAATACGGAATAACTCTTCATACAGATGCTTCACAATCGGTCGGTAAGGTTCCAGTCGATGTGAATAATTTAAAAGTTGATATGCTAACAATTGCTGGCCATAAACTTTATGCACCTAAGGGAATCGGAGCCCTGTATATTCGCGATGGTGTGGACCTTGAACCGCTTATTCACGGGGCAGGACATGAAAAAGGACTACGTGCAGGCACGGAAAATACTTTATTGGCGGTTGGGTTAGGGAAGGCATGCGAAATGGCTTCTAATCATATGGGAAGTACGAAGCTAAAGGATTTGACCGATAATTTTTGGAAACAATTAAAGGATGTGTTTGGTGACCAGGTTGTCTTAAATGGACATCCAGAAGAAAGATTACCAAATACCTTGAATGTGAGTTTTGTTAGAAGGATTGGCCAAGACTTACTTGATGGTATCCCACAGCTTGCCGCCTCTACAGGTTCTGCCTGTCACGCTGGGAGCATTGAACTATCACCAGTCCTAAAGGAAATGAACGTACCCAAAGAAATTGGAATGGGTGCGATTCGATTTAGTTTAGGCAGGTATACGACGGAGGATGAAATAGATACCGTCATTAAAGGGTTTAAAGAAATCTTTTAACAATGATGAAAAATCTTATCTTGATTTCATGGTAGGATAACTAGAAAGGATATTCTGTCCCTTTAAATTCAATTATTTTGTATATAGGTTATATCTTGTTAAGATAGAATAATGACACTTGTATACATAAATGGGGGCAATTTTTGTGGAAATAGGTTTAAGCACGTTTGTAGAAACAACACCGGACGTTGATACCGGTAAAGTCATAAGTCATGCACAACGGATACGTGAAGTGGTAGAGGAAATTGTATTAGCCGATCAAGTAGGACTGGATGTCTTTGGAGTAGGGGAGCATCATCGTGAAGATTATGCTGCTTCATCACCTGCTGTTGTGCTTGCGGCTGCAGCATCTCAGACCAGCAGAATCCGTCTGACGAGTGCAGTTACGGTACTTTCTTCTGACGATCCAGTAAGGGTTTTTCAAGACTTTGCCACGCTGGACGCAATCTCGAATGGGCGGGCTGAAATCATGGCAGGCCGGGGATCCTTCATCGAATCGTTTCCTTTGTTTGGCTATGATTTAAAGGATTATGATCAGTTATTCGAAGAAAAACTGGATCTGCTGTTAAAAATAACGGCGTCTGAGAAAGTATCTTGGAGAGGTGAACATCGTCCAGCAATCAATAATTTGGGAGTATATCCAAGACCGGTTCAGGATCCACTGCCAGTGTGGATAGGTAGCGGCGGCAATCAAGAATCTGTCATTCGAGCAGGCTTGCTCGGATTGCCACTTGTGCTAGCTATCATAGGTGGAAGTCCTCAGCATTTTGCACCACTTGTTCAGTTATATAAAAAAGCAGCGGAACATGCTGGTCATGATGCTTCCAAGCTGCCAATTGCATCCCATTCACATGGGTTTGTTGGCGAAACCACGGATGAAGCGGCAACAAAATTTTTCCCGTCTACCCAACAGGCGATGAACAAGCTTGGACGTGAGCGTGGGTGGGGAAGATATGACCAAAATACCTTTGATGCTGCTCGTAGTCTACATGGTGCCTTGTACGTAGGTGATCCACAAACCGTTGCCGAGAAAATCATTAACTTGCGTAAAAATGTAGGTATCACACGTTTTATGCTCCACTGTCCTGTTGGAACCATGCCGCATGAGGATGTTATGAGGTCCATCGAATTGTTGGGGAAAGAAGTAGCACCAATCGTACGTGAAGAAGTGGCTAAGTGGGAAAAGGAAAACGAAAGAAATTTATAGTGCTTTCATTTCAAAGGGATTGTTCCCTTAAATGGACAATGAATAATAATTGGGTAACAATCCGGGGTGGATTGTTACCCAATTTCAGAATGATACATATCTGCGGTCACAATTCGAGGTGAATTATGCCCGAATTTTGTTAAAGAGCAAAGGTTGAGTAACAATTTTTTGTATTCCCCTTTATTTTCCCTTATTTCTCAGATATTCTTCAAATGTTATTTTTCCTAATTTTTGCTGTTCATTTGTATTCTTTCCCTTTAAAAAAGCCCTATAAAGTTTTCCAGGAAAAGAGAGATTTGCTACTTTATTTGATTCATTATTTACCTTAATTTTCAACTCTGCCATTTCTCTTAATGTTAGTATTTCTGGTCCACCAAAGTCATTTATTTTTCCCTTTGGAACATCGCCAATCAACTGAATTAAATGAGCTGCAAATTCACTGGTATCCACAGTTTGAAATTTAAAATCTCCAGGAACAAAGTATTTTTTAAAAAGTGGTTTGGATAGTAGTGAATTTTCAATAAAACTATGAAATTGTGTTGCACGTATGATTGTGTGTGGTACAGAACTATTTATTAATAGTTCTTCTGCCTGATATTTATACTTATAATAATTCATCGGTATATCTTCAATTCCAACAATGGATGGATAAATGAAATGTTTTATTTGCAGGTTCATATCCAAAAACTTACCGAAACCAATAACATCAACGTTTTTTGAATCCTTCATAGGACTTGTGGCTGCGTGAATGATAACATCAATATCGGTTATGGCATCTTTTAAACCTTCACCAGTCGAAAAATCACTATATACCCATTCAAATTGATTTATGTTCTGAGGTTTTCTTCTCGAGGTTATTTTGACCTGATAGTCCGTATTTTTCAGTTGTTTTAATAAAGCTAAACCTAACTGTCCCGTCGCACCAGTTATTAATACCTTCAAGTACACCCCTCCTGTTTTCCTCATTTGTCATCGTATTTTAATATTCATTCGAGATCAATAATATTCAAGCATTAAGAAACTTAACCTTCTGATATGTTATCAATAAAAAGGATTGTTTGAGTGGAACGTAGAAATAGATACCAGTAAGTTATGATTTTAAAGGAGAGATGGTCTTGTATTCGATGTACTAAAATAGATCTATGAAGTACATCTTCAAAAAAACTAATTTACCAAATGAAAGGGGAGTTACAAGTGAAACAAGCTTTACTCGTAATTGATGCCCAGCAGGAATTAATCGAGGGAAATGAAAATGAGAGTAGTGTATTTAAAAAAGAACAACTCTTGAATAATATTAACCTAGTAATAGATAAGGCAAAAGAATCGGATGCATTAGTGGCTTTTGTGAGAGATACGGATGTTGGTGGCGGTGAAGGTGAAGGGTTCCAAGTCCACCAGAATATTAACGTCCCACCCTTATCAATGATATTTGATAAAAAAGCAACAAATTCATTTCATGGTACACCTTTGCTAGCTTACTTGAAAGACAAGGGAATTGAACACCTAGTCATCATGGGATGTCAAACCGAATATTGCATTGATTCGGCAGTGAGAACTGCTACAATCAATGGTTTTGATGTAACATTAGTAGCAGATGGTCATTCAACTAGAGATTCATCCGTTTTAACTGCTGAACAAATCATAGGTCATCATAATAAAACATTACATGGGCATTATAATGTAGAAAATTTTGCAGTTGTTCGAAAAAGTGACGAAGATTTGTTTGAACCTATTCATAATAACTACAGATAGATTTAAAGGTCGATTAGAGTAGTAAGGGGCTAAGGGTATGTTGAAATTAAAATATCTATTTAATAATGTCGAATTAGCAGAAATGTTATTAAAAAATTGGGAATTTGATAAAGACTCTCTTGAATTGTTTAAGTATTACAGAATATCCTCAAACGCTATTTATCCATTTCGGGTTCAAGGTAAACCACAACTTTTGAGATTTTCACCCAATTCAGAGAAGTGCCGAGAAAATATATTAGCAGAACTTGAATTTATTTCTTACTTGCGTTCCAACCAATATGGAGTTTTAGAGTCGGTTCCATCCAAAAATGGAGAGGAACTTGTAGAAAAACAAACTCCCTGGGGCGAATACTATGCTTCAGTATTTAAAAGAGTTTCAGGTATACAAATAGCTGAAACGGATTTAAGTAATACAATTATATTCAATTATGGTAAAGCACTAGGTAAACTTCATCAGTTAACAAGTGAGTATGAACCTGAGAGATTCAAGAGATGGTCATACAGTGACGCGTTAAATTGGATGAAAAAGGTTCTAATGGATTTTCCACTTGAAACATCCGCTTTAGAGGAAATGAAATTACTAAAACATTATTTTGATTCAATTCCTATCACGAAAAGCAATTTTGGACTGATTCATTATGATTTTGAATTGGATAATGTATTTTATGATGAAAAGTCTCATTCTTGTAACGTGATTGATTTTGACGATTCCATGTACCACTGGTATGTGATGGATATTGAGCAAGCACTTGATAGTTTAAGAGAATCTATATCACCTGAAACTTTCCCCTTGATAAAACAAAGTTTTATGGACGGATATCGTAGTGAATATGATATCTCGGACGATATGATGTCATTAATTCCAGCTTGTAGACGATTTGCTAATTTATATGGTTATGTCCGGATATTAGTATCAATGAAAGAAAAGTGGGACAATGAGCCCCAATGGTTAACAAATTTAAGAGAAAAATTGGCAAAGAATATGAAAAACAAATCTTCTTGTTTTGGGACGGAAATAGAATAATCTTGCCTTAATGGCAAGGGATAGTTTGGCGTAAATTGTAAATAAAATATTGACTCAAGAAAGATTATTGAATAGACTATTGTTAATTATCAAATAAAGGCAATGAAGAGAAAAAGTAAAATGACTTGTTTTTCACCAGAGAGCTTCGGCAGCTGAAAAGAAGCAAAAGCATTCATTTGAACAATGGTCTCTGAGCTTCGTACTGAACATACTTATTGTATTAGTAGGATACGACGAGTTTTGGCACTCGTTATCAATGTCACAGTATAAAAGTAGGAATTGATACTCCGTACTTGTTGAGGCAAATGGTGTGAACCGTTTGCGAATTAAGGTGGTACCGCGTGGGAAATTCAAACCTCGTCCTTAACTATTACAGTTAAGCGAGGTTTTTTTGTGTTCCAAAATAAATTTATAGTCGGAGGTTTTTAGTTATGAGTATTTTTATTGGCGGAGCATGGGCATATGCGAACGGCTCATTGCATTTAGGTCATATTTCAAGTTTGTTACCTGGGGACATTCTTGCGAGATATTACCGATTAAAAGGTGAGAAGGTTTTATATGTATCAGGCAGCGATTGCAATGGAACACCGATTACAGTTAGAGCGAAACAAGAAGGTGTTTCACCAAAAGTGATTGCAGATCGTTACCATAAAGAATTTGAAGATTGTTTTTCAAAATTAGGATTTTCATACGACACTTATACCAGAACCGATACAGAACATCATCATGAAATTGTCCAAGAGATATTTTTAGGGTTACTTGAAAAAGGATTAATTTACAAAAAGGAAATCGAACAAACTTATTGCGATCACTGTGAACAGTTCTTACCTGACCGTTATGTTGAAGGCATTTGTCCTGTTTGCAAAGAGCCTTCGCGTGGGGATCAATGCGATCATTGTTCAACCATTTTAGAACCGCTTGAATTACTTGAAAGAAAATGCAAAATTTGTGGAAACGAACCTACTACAAGATTTACAGAGCATTTTTACTTTTCTTTAAGCTCTTACCAAACTCTTTTGGAAAACTATACTCAAGAAGCGGAACATAAGAATTTTTGGAGAGAGAATGCCATTTCTCTTACTAAACGGTACCTAAAGGAAGGTCTTCAAGATAGAGCTGTTTCAAGAGATTTACCTATTGGGGTAAGTGTTCCGGTTGCTGGATATGAAGATAAGAAAATCTACGTTTGGATTGAGGCGGTCTCAGGATACTATACAGCAAGTAAACTGTGGGAGAAGGAAACAAGTAATGATGATTCTATCTTTTGGAATTCTACAGCTAAATCTTATTATATTCATGGGAAAGATAATATACCATTTCATTCAATCATATGGGCTGGGATTCTTGCTGGTCTTGAAATAGAGCCATTACCAACACATATTGTTTCAAATGAGTATTTAACTTTAGAAAAGAAAAAATTATCTACAAGTAAAAACTGGGCTGTTTGGGTTCCAGATATACTAGATCGATACGAACCAGATTCCATACGCTATTTCTTAACCATTAATGCACCTGAGAACCGAGATGCTGATTTTTCTTGGAAAGAATTCATATACAGCCATAATAGTGAACTATTAGGGGCGTATGGAAACTTCGTAAATCGTACCTTAAAATTTATTCAAAAATCCTTTGATGGTGTTCTTCCTGAAAAGGATATATCTTCAAATATCCAGGATAAAATAAATACGTTATACAAGGAAGTAGGGTATTGTATTGAAAATGGTTCATTCAAACTAGGATTAGAAAAAATATTTGAGATCGTTAGATTTTCGAATAAGTACTTTGATGAACAACAACCTTGGAAACAAATAAAGGATGATACGGAATCGTGCAAACAAACATTGGCAGATTGCGTTTATCTTATTGGAAATTTAGCTCATATCCTTACCCCGTTCCTTCCTTTTTCAAGCAAAAAAGTCATGGGAATGATAAACACAACCGAAAGCCAATGGAGAGCGTTTTCGGTTAAATCGCAGCATTTATCGAATGTGGAACCATTGTTTGAACGAATTGAGCCTGTTAGGATTCAGGAAGAACTAGAAAGGTTAAACATGCAAACGGATATAGGATAAAGGATAACTAGTTATCCAATACCGTAAATTGAACAAAACCAGCAAGATAGACTTACCAACTTAAATACCATATACTATCAAATAGTAAAAAAACTATGAACTTAGGGTGAATTTCATGAATAACTTTACGCGGGTTTTTCAGGGGACTGCTTTTATGAGTAAGTCTCCAATAGAAATATATATCTTAAAAGATCATCTTTTTTGTGTGAATGAAAGTGGAAGGATTGAAAAGGTAGTAGCCCCTGAAGACGCGAAATATCAAACGATTCTAGATGTTAACCAGGATAAACTTCAGCGATTAAAAGAAGGTCAATATATATTACCGGGTTTTGTTGATTTGCATGTTCATGCACCGCAATGGGCACAAACAGGGACGGCATTGGATATTCCCCTGTATGATTGGCTAAACACATACACTTTTCCACTAGAAGCAAAATTCTCAGACTTGGATTTTGCCCAAAAAGTCTACCAAGATGGCGTTAGTACGCTTCTCGCAAACGGCACAACAACGGCACTTTATTTTGCTACGGTTCATAAAGAAGCAAGCCTATTACTAGCACAAATTTGTGCGGAAAAGGGTCAGCGCGGTTTAGTGGGGAAGGTGGTTATGGATAATCCTGACCAAACGTCAGAAATTTACCGAGATGTTAATACGCAAACGGCATTAAAGGATACCGAAGAATTCATTTTGGCAGTCAATGACTTATCTCGAAAAACGAAACAAGGTGTTTACCCTGTTGTTACACCACGCTTTATCCCAAGTTGTACGGACGATGCCTTGAGAGGTTTGGGGGAGTTAGCGGCCAAATATGATACTTATATTCAGTCGCACTGTAGTGAAAGTGATTGGGAGCATGGCTATGTCCAAGATCGTTTCCAAAAAAATGATGCCTTCGCTTTACATGATTTTGGACTTCTACGTGAAAAGTCGGTGATGGCGCATTGCAATTTCTTAAATGATGAAGACGCCGATTTATTTCGTGAAACCGGTACGGCTGTTTGCCACTGTCCCATCTCAAATGCTTACTTTGCCAATAGCGTGATTCCCATCGCTCATTTGCATTCAAAAGGGGTAGAGATTGGTTTGGGATCCGACATTTCAGGCGGTTTCTCACCTAGTCTTTATGATAATGCCAGGCAAGCAGTTATTTCTTCAAGAATGCTAGAGGATGGTGTGAATACCACGCTTCCGGCTGATGAACGAGGTGTTCCAAATTCACGCATTACGATTAATGAGGCGTTCTATTTTGCAACTGCCGGCGGAGGAGAAAGCTTAAGCATGCCAATCGGCCGCTTAACAGAAAACTATGCATGGGATGTTCAAATCATCGATACAACTGTAGCAACAGCAAAACTTCCTATCTATACAGAAAATGAGGATTTAAATGACGTCTTCCAAAAAATCATGTATTTAGTTCGTCCAGAAAATATCTGTGAAGTTTGGGTGCAAGGTGTAAAAGTACATTCACGCTAGTATTTTAACAGGTTCGGTTTCTAAATGTTGTATAGATGCCTATCAAGTTCTGCAATAATTTGATAGGCTTTTTTTGGAAAATAAAAGTCGACAAATTATGGTAATTTTAAAGTATAATGTCATTATTAAAGGATTCAGATGAAGAGATATGAAAGGTAAAGAAAATGAGTATAATAAAGGATTTTTTGCTGCAGCTTACGTTTATGCTAATACCCATATTTATTTACTATACATTTATTACAGAGAGGGTAGAGAATGATAAAAATAGAAAAGTAATCATGACCATTTTATGGGGAATATCAATAATAGCATGCATGTCCTTTCCAGTAGTTTTTGGTCAAAATGCTCGTTTGGAGTTAAGAATTATTCCGCTTTTATTGGGGACGTTATATGGCGGATTTTTGCCAGGGATTTTTCTATCAGTACTAATCATCCTTTATCGACTCTATTTTGGAGTAGATTTAGGATTCTATAATACTGTTGCTGCCTTATTATTAACACTGCCTGTTATGTTATTGTTTCAAAAAAAGTTTGCAAGTTCGAAAAAAGATATAAGGGTAAAAATTGCTGTAACGTTTTCCTTTTATTACTGCCTTATTGGCCTAACAATGTTCGGTATTCTAAGAGGTTTTTCCTTAGAGTATCTTATCGTTCCGATTATTCATCTTATTTTTGCAGTGGTTGTGACTTGGTGCTTCACGATGTTAATTGAAGCAATCAGGGAGATACACCAGCTGCGATTAGAGATGCAAAATACGGAAAAATTACGAGTAATAGGTGAGTTAACAAGTGTCTTCGCTCATGAAATTAGAAATCCGATGCAAGTGACTCGTGGCTTTCTACAACTTCTAGACGAGCCTGATCTTCCTGATAAAAAGAAGGAATATATCCAAATATCCCTAGAAGAATTAGACCGTGCAGATGAAATTATTAATGATTTTCTATTCTTTGGAAAACCATCAATGAATAACAACGAAAGAATCGACGTAGGGTATCAGTTAAAACGTGTAGTAAATATCATTCAAAGTTATACACTTAACCGTAATGTTGAGATTAAAACGGATCTTATTGATAACTGCTGGATTTATGCTAATCCTCAAAAATTGAACCAGTCTGTGATTAATATTTTGAAAAACGCGATAGAGTCTATGCCGACTGGTGGAATTGTTTGGATTACGTGTACATCAACGTATGATGGATATATTAAGATTACCATTAAGGACCAAGGAATTGGTATGACAAAAAAGCAAATTGATATGCTAGGGTCTCCGTATTATTCCTTAAAGGAAAATGGGACAGGATTAGGAATGATGGTAAGTTTTCAAATTATCCATTCTTTCAAAGGGAAAATACAAGTGAACAGCAAAAAAGGTATTGGGACAGAAATTTTTATTCTTTTACCCCAAATAACCTAAATAATGGCTCAGTTATGTGGAACTGGGCTTTTAACTTTTTGTGCATAATAAGATTGTTACACCCATATTTGAGGAGGACTAGAATGCAACAAAATCAACTAGCTAAACAAAATGTAGGTTCTATTATGAAGCAAGAATTTGCCGGAACAGATGCACAAAAGGTAAAGCAAGAAATTAAAAGAGATGTAGGCCAGGGACAAGGTGCTATGACGTCTCGAGAGGCAGGAGCCATGCAAAAATAAAAAACCACATGAGTGGTTTTTTATTTTTGGCTTCTAATAAATTTAAGTATAAGAATATGGCAAGTGTGAATACCACCTGCCATAATATGCCCTTCATTATGAAAGTAACCGAAAACGTGAATTGGCACTTGTGTTTATCTTATAATTGTAGATATCGAGTCATTTTGTGTAGATAGATCAAATAAAGAAGGCAACAGCCAAATAGAAAAATATTGAAATTACCCCTCCGATCACAGAAACCTTCAATTTATACCGAGCATATTCAACAATCGGTAAATCCATAATGGAAGCAGTCGTAATGGTGGTATCTCCTAAAGGGGAAGCCAATGCCCCGAAAGCCCCACTTGCAAATACTGCACCCACAGTTAAAGGAATGGAAGCTCCAGTTGAGACTGCCAATGAAACGCCTAATGGCATAAACAAACCCCAAGTTCCCCATGATGAACCAATAAAGTAGCCTACAACCGAGCCGAGTAGGAAGATCGTTGCTGGAGTTAACCATGCTGGTAAGAATGCACCTAAGGTTGAACTAATAAAGGAGGAAAAACCCAGGTCCTCTGCTGATAGGGTTAAGGACCAAATCAGCACGAGCAGACTAATCGCTTCCATCATCTGATTCCCGCCATCATAAAAATGGTACAATAGCTCACTAAGATGTTGCCGTCTTATAATATAAAAAATGAACGATAGGATCAGTGTGATAAAAACTGCTAATAGCATAACAAAGGTAGCATCTGCGATAGAAAAGGCATCGAATACCGTTTTTGCTCCTTTACTTTTACCATCCTGCCACAATAGAAATAGTGAAAGTCCTAGAAGTAAAAAGACAGGTACAATTAAATTCCACGGTTGTGCTTTTACCATCGACAATTCTTTTTTAATCCCAATCCGGTGAAATTCATGCTCTTCTTCTTCCAGCTGCTCTTGGACACCTTTTACATTCGGATCCCTCTCACTACGATTCCAAAAGGTTTGGATCAATCCAATGACTAGCGTGGTAATCGCAAAAAAGTTAAACAGAATACTTAGTAAAAACACTTCATACGGCGACATACCAAAATCCAAATCTCGAATACTGCCTTCTACTAAGGAAACCATGAAACCAACAAATGCGGTCGCAACTGGTAAGAGGACAATGACCGACTCTGTTGATATATCCATTGTCAGTCCAACTTTTTGCTTTGAGACATTCATTTTTTTTGCAAGCGATTTAACGACAGGTCCAATCATCATAATCCGAAACATCGGCATCATAAAGGTAAAAGGGAGGGTAAGCCAGATCAATCCAAGTAATCCACGCTCATTTTTAATCTTCGTCCCAACCCATTCAGAAAAACCTTTAATCCCACCTGAAATATTCATCATCCCCACAAGACCACCAAATAAGTAGAGAAATCCGATAATTTTAATATTCGTCTCATCTGACAGGGTAGTGACCATATAGGTAACACTTTGGATTGTTCCATCTAATAAACTTGAAGTGAAAATCAATGAACCTACAACAAGACCTACGACAAGACCAGGTAAAATATTTTTTAGCCAAATCGACATGGCAATGACGATAAGAAAGGGTATGAGAGAAAGCCAAGTATGTTCCATGTTCTTCCTCCTACTATTTAATACCGTTATTGTTTGAACTCCTTCACATAAATACTCATAAAAAATGGTCAAACTAATATTCAGAAAAGACTATCATTTGAAAGATAAGTATATATAAAATATAATATATATAAATCATATATATTATTAACTATAGTTAATGGGAGGTAACCATGGATGTAATTGAATTTAAAAATATCATCTGGAGTTATACCAGGCAAATAAATGAACGAACGAATAATTTAATTAACACTTTGTGTGATCACCATGGGATAACCACATTGCAAGGTAGAATCCTATTAGAAATACAGCAGCACGGTTCTCATACGATTGGCAGCTTAGCCTCCCGGCTGCATATTGCCGGAACTAACATTTCTACGATGTGTAAAAAGCTTGAAAGTAAAGGATTTATCGTCCGGGTAAGAGATGAAGGCGATGAGAGAGTGGTCAAAGTAGCTCTTTCAGAAAAGGGAAATAGTGTTGTTGAAGAGATTAATCAAGGATTAATTGAGAAAATATCGCTTTCTATTCAAGGGGAAACAGACGATTCACTGAAAGATATCATTAATGGTCTCAATAAGTTGAATAAATTGCTGGAAAAAATGGACTAAACGATAAATACAAAAGGAGAAATGCCTAATGTGGGAAGGAATTGTTTCAACCTATGCATCGATGCTAGATTGGCAGATGTGGGCGGAGGTGTTGACCTCACCAAAAGCTTGGGGGTTAATCCTTTCTTTAGCCGTACTCGAATGTATCTTATCAGCGGATAATGCCTTAGTATTATCTGCGTTTGTAAAGCCATTACCAAAGGAGCAGCAAAAGAAGGCATTGGTTTATGGACTCTGGGGTGCATATATATTCCGATTCATCTTTATCGGATTAGGAACTTTTTTAATCAAATTATGGTGGATTAAATTAATCGGAGCCCTATACTTGTTATGGCTAGCAGTTAAATTCTTTAAAGATAAGCTACTTCACAAGGAAGCAGGAGATGGGGAAGGACAAGTACTGCCAAAGGGCTGGTTAGTGAAAACATTTGGTTTCTTCTGGGCAACGGTGATTAGTGTAGAACTAATGGATTTAGCCTTTTCAGTTGATAGCATCTTGACCGCACTCGCAGTATCTGAAGATGTATGGGTCATCTTACTCGGAGGAATGATTGGGATACTACTTATGCGGGGTGTGGCAACATTCTTTATCGCATTAATGGACAGGGTGCCTGAGCTTGAAACAACGGCCTACATTTTGATCTCTTTTATTGCGATTAAAATGGGATTAACGTTGGTGAATATTCATATTGCGAACGAAATTTTTATCGGCTTCTTGGTTTTATCATTTATTGTGACATTCATTATTCATTATATTCGTAAATCGAGAGCAGAAAAGTACTCTCATTAAGATGGTGTTATTAACCGAAAAAGCTGCACTCATTTTTAAGAGAAATGACATATGAAAAGGGTTATATTAGGGCCAACAATAAAGGATGATTGAGCGGAGCTTGATATTTCAAGCTTCTTTTTTTTGCCCAAAAAGAGGATAAAGCATGGATGGAAATTAATCTTTAATAAAAGTTATAAAAAGTGACATAAATATTCCTCTGATTCGACTAATTTATGAGTATAAAAAATTGGAGGAAAAATGGAGTTGACCAGCGGATGAATAGCAACAAAATCTCGGAGTGGTATTACTTGTACAACAAAGACATATACCATTTTTTAGTTTATTACATCGGGTCAAGCGATGTAGAAGATCTGGTGCAGGAAGTTTTTATCCGAGCCATTAAAGGTTTTGATACGTATCAGCAAAAAGCTAGCCCTAAGACCTGGCTTATTTCAATTGCGCGTCATGTGGGAATAGATGAAATGAGAAAAAGGAAGCGTCTAAGGATGAAACAAATGATTTGGTTCCGGGATGAGCAATTGGATAAGGAAACACCTGAGAAAATTCTTCAACTCAATGAAAATAACAAATTACTCTATCAAGCGATTCAATCACTAAAAGCAAATTATCGTGATGTTATCATCCTTAGAGGGATTAAAGAACTTTCAGTATCTGAA
The DNA here is from genome assembly GCF_030348765.1 of Neobacillus sp. CF12. Taxonomy (GTDB): domain Bacteria; phylum Bacillota; class Bacilli; order Bacillales; family Cytobacillaceae; genus Neobacillus. The sequence continues at coordinate 56,571 of NZ_JAUCEU010000007.1, forward strand.
ACAGCCTCCGTATTAAATTGGAAAGAAGATAAGGTTCGAACTACCTATCATCGTGCGTTAAAGTCACTACAAAAAACTATAGGAGGATTTTCTCAATGAAAAGGAATAAAAAGTTTGATGATTTAGAGAATAAAATTCGAACATTACCAGAACCAGATTATGATAGGAAATTTACGAAAGAAACCCAAGATATCATTCATGAAAACCTAATACAATTTGCAAGTTCATATGATAAGAAGAAAACAAGAACTGTAAAAATGAAAAAGATTTCAATAGGTTTAGCAAGTATTGCTGCATTTTTGTTATTCGCCATTCTTACTATTCCGATATTGGGTCTGAATTCAAATCAACAAGGGCAACCAGGTAAAGGAGAAACTACAGTAGATAAAAACATTGATAAAGAGGATACGGATCAAAATGAACCTGAAGTAAATCTTTATGAAAATGCTGAATTTGGATTTACTTTTACATTACCAAAAAGTTGGGAGGGCTACCAAATTGTAGCGGATTCTTGGGAAGGTATAGCTCCTGATCAAAAACAAATGGAAAATGGTAAAATCCTTTTAATAAGACATCCTGAATGGACGGAGGCAAAACCGCGACAAGATATTCCGATTATGATTTTTACTCTTAAACAATGGTCTTCATTAGAAAAGGGGGAATTTCATATTGGTGCAGCACCGATTGGGCCAAAAATGCTGGGACAAAATAATGAATATGTTTTCGCGCTTCCAGCAAGATATAACTTTGCTTTTCTAGAAGGATATGAAGAAGTAGAAACTATATTAGAAAACAAACCAATTCAACCGAAAAATGTAGAGAAAGATTCATCCAAAAATGATTAACGTCTTACTGACTTGATGAACTTATTGAGTTTATTGAGGCTTTAGATGAAGAGTGAACTGGATAATAAACGGGACAACTCGCTGCAAATATGCTGCGAGTTTTAATTTATTTTGGTAATCGTAATATTTTACAGTAATTAGTAAAGTGTAATAATCCTAGCATAAAAAGAATAGTGTGATATAATTACTTGTGTTTTTTAAGAACGTGTTTCACAACTACGATAAAATAGAAACTAGGGGAAAAAGATATGGAACGTGAGAATACAAAAGGTATTTACTATACGGCAGGTGCATATATATTTTGGGGAGTTTTACCGATCTACTGGAAATTTATAGATCAAGTTTCAGCACTTGAAATTTTAGCTCATCGAGTCATTTGGTCGTTTATATTTATTTTACTGATAGTAGGACTTTTAAAGCGAAAACTATTAAAAAACTTTTTTCAAGTTCAAATGAAACAGAAGAAAACATGGCTGGGTCTCTTACTTGCTTCTCTGTTAATTAGTACGAACTGGTTCGTTTACATATTTGCTGTGAATTCGAATCACATCGTGGAGGCAAGTTTAGGCTACTTTATTAATCCGCTTGTCGCTGTATTGTTAGGTTTTTTTGTATTAGGTGAAAAATTGAATATGTGGCAGGCAGGTTCCTTTGTGGTAGCCGGAATCGGTGTGATTTACATGACGCTATCGCTTGGAACATTCCCATGGATTGCGCTAATATTAGCCTTATCCTTCGGTTTTTATGGACTATCAAAAAAACTAATAAAGGTAGATTCCATTTTAGGCTTGCTGCTGGAAACATTGTTTATTGTACCGTTTGCATTATTGTTTTTAGCGTATTTAGGTGTAAATGGTCAACATAGCTTCGCATCCGGGTCTCTTAAAAATGATTTGTTTTTATTAGGATCAGGTATTGCTACAGCCTTGCCTCTTTTATGGTTTGGTATCGGGGCACAAAAGATTCCACTTTACCTTGTGGGCTTGCTACAATATATTGCTCCGACCATTAGTTTACTTCTTGGAGTACTAATATACGGGGAGTCTTTTACAAAGGATCATGCTATTACTTTTACATGCATTTGGATTGCATTGGCAATCTTCAGCATCTCCAATATACGTCAGATGATAAAAAAACGAAAAATTTCAGCAGTAGCAACAAATGTAAAAAGCGTTTAGAAAAGGTAACCTTGTGTTACCTTTTTTATTTGGGAATAGGCTTTTTGGCTGAGGCATACTTTTAATAGAAACTTCCTAAAAAAGGATGAACGATTTTCCTAATTTAGACGTAACATCTGTAGGTGTAAATTATCAACATAGGTTAGATAAATAAATGAAAAAGGACGTTGAGAGTGATGGGGAAAGAGCTGGAAGTGATAGTACAAGGGCAATTTCCGTTAGCGGCAACGTTAACGATCCCAGAAGGAAGAAATGAAAAATACCCTTTGGTTGTTATGGTACATGGAAGTGGTCCAACCGATCGAGATTCGAATGCTAAAGGAATGCCTATGAATATTTTTAAGCAATTAAGTGATGTAGTAGTTTCAGAAGGATTTGCCAGTATTCGTTATGATAAAAGGGGTGTGGGTGCGAGTAAAGGGGACTATTACGAAACGGGAGTGCACGATTTAATCAACGATGCACGTGCTGTCGTAGAATTTGCCAAAAAGCATCCAAACATATACTCAGAGAATGTGATTTTACTAGGACACAGTGAAGGAAGTATAATCGCACCATTCTTAAATGAAAAAGTTGCAGTAGATGGAATGATTCTTCTAGCAGGCACTGCCGAACCTTTAGAAGAAACCATGACCTGGCAACGTGAGGAAATAATGAAGGATGTAAGATCTGTTAAAGGATTTCAAGGATGGTTGCTTCGATTATTAAAAGTAGATGAAAAAATTACAAAAATGAATGAAGACTTAATACAGGCACTACTTGCATCGGATGAGCCGGTGATAAAGTACAAAGGGAAAAAAATTAACGCGAAATGGAATCGAGAGCATATACATTTTGACGTATCAAAACCGTTACAAAATATCACTTGTCCTGTTCTTGCTATTACTGGTACAAAAGATGTAAATGTAAAGGTTAGCGACTTAGAAAAAATCAAGTCACTGGTTCAAGGTGACTGTGAAACACATATTATTCAAGATATGACACACATGCTTCGTAAAACGGATGTGGAATACAGCTTTAGCAAAATCATGAATAATAATAAAAAATCACTTAAACACCCGATTGATGCTGAATTAAAAGAAAAGATTATTCTTTGGTTACAAAACTGGAAGAATAGACAGGTGAAAATTGATCAAAATGAAATGCTGGTAAAATAATGATAAATGAAAAAATGAGTAGGGACACCTGTCCTTACTCATTTTTTTGCCATATGTTCTGTTTTGGTAAGTTAATTAGGAAAGCTCAGTTTCCGGTTTCACCCAAAGCTGAGACCAAGTCTCTATTTCTCGTAAAATCGGTTCTAGTGAGTGACCTTTTTTCGTTAAGGAGTACTCAATAATGACGGGTGTTTCAGGTATAACCTCACGTTTCACGATACCATGTTGTTCTAAATCCTTTAAACGATCAGATAATACTTTTCCGCTTATGCCAATAGCAGACTGAATTTCTGTAAACCGTTGTGAACCAGATAGTAGCTGATAAATAACTAATGCACTCCATCTTTGGCTGAGTAGGGAGATGGCTTTTTCGAATTTTGGACATATCGTAGGTTGTTTCATACTACATTACACCTCTCTTATTAATAGTATACCACAAAGTGTTATTCGTTAACAAAAGTAAACTTAATTACTTGACAATATATAATAACATTAATACACTTACTTACATAAAGTAACCGAATATCATTCGTAAATAGCTGACAGATTACGAATTTCATAAATAAATGTCAATCATAAAATAAATGACTCTAGGAGGGTTATCATGGGATTTCACACAAAACCAACTACATTTGTGGGGCATGTCAAAATTAAGGTAGAAAATTTACAGCGTTCATTAATATTTTATCAAGACGTTCTTGGTTTCGATCTTTTAGAACAAACCATTTCAACAGTAAAACTAACAAGTGATGGAAAAACTAGTATTTTATCACTTGAACAACCTGATAATGTCATTCCAAAACAGGGAAGAACAACTGGCTTATATCATTTCGCAATCCTACTTCCAAAAAGAGTAGATTTAGCCAATATTGTGATTCACTTGGTGAACAAGGGGATAAAATTTGGGTCTTCAGATCACCTTGTAAGTGAGGCATTGTATTTAAATGATCCAGATGGAAACGGTATTGAAATTTATATCGATCGGGATCCTTCTGAATGGAGCTGGAAAGGCCAAGAAGTGGCTATGACGGTCGATCCACTAGATTTTGAGAATCTTTTGACTACTGTTAAACCAGGTGAAAAGTGGCAGGGTATGCCAGAAGGAACGGTAATGGGTCATATTCATTTACATGTTTCTGAATTGAAAAAGACAGAAGAATTTTATGTAAAAGGACTTGGATTTGATGTGGTCAATCGATATGGCGGGCAGGCGCTATTCCTTTCCGCTGGAAAGTACCACCATCATATTGGGGTCAATACTTGGAATGGCGTAGGGGCACCAACTCCTTCCGTAAATAGTGTAGGTATAGAATCTTTTACACTCATTTTGCCTAATGAAGAGGCACGTAACAAATGCGTATCAAATTTGAAAAAGATTGGTGCGAAAGTTATGGACGTAAACCATTCACTAATAACTTATGATCCTTCTGGAAACCAAGTCGTGTTAGCAGTTTAAGATAAGGAGGACGCATAGTGTCTACTAGTAATCAAAACGGCATTGAAATAGGGATTTACACACTTGCAGATATCGGAACGGATCCTCATACAGGAAAAAAAATAACACACAAACAACGAATAAATGAAATGATTCAAGCAGCAAAGCTTGCGGATGAAGCTGGTCTCGATGTTTTTGGAGTAGGGGAACATCATCGATTGGACTATGCTTCCTCATCACCTGCAGTCATTTTAGCTGCTATTGCACAAGCAACAAATCGGATTAAACTAACCAGTACTACAAGTGTCTTAAGTACGCTTGACCCAGTGCGCTTATTCGAGGATTTTGCAACATTGGATTTGCTTTCAGATGGTCGTGCAGAAATCTTAGCTGGTCGAGGAGCATTTATAGAATCATTCCCGCTTTTTGGATACAGTACCAACGATTATGATGAGCTTTTTACAGAACATATGGAATTGCTATTGCAACTAAATAAAAATGAAAGAGTCACTTGGTCGGGTGATTTTCGTTCTCCCCTAAGAAATGCTGAAATTTCACCACGACCAATTCAAGAGCAAATACCGATTTGGATTGGTGTTGGCGGGACGCCTGAGAGTGCCATCCGCGCTGGTAGATTTGGGGTTGGTATGGCACTGGCCATTTTAGGGGGAGATCCCATTCGGTTTAAACCGCTTGTGGACCTTTATCGTCAGGCAGGAATGGAGGCAGGATATTCACCGGAATTATTAAAAGTGGGGGTAACAGGCCATGCTTTCATTGCTGAAACAACTCAGCAAGCCAAAGACGAGTTCTTTCCTTATTATTCAAACTATTGGTCGTATGTGAATCGCCAAAGAGGAATGGGCTCAAGGATGTCGAGGACAGATTTCGAGCATATGGCAAGTCCTAAAACCGCTTTGTTCGTAGGAAGTCCACAGCAAATCGTGGAGAAGGTTCTTCATCAGCATGAGCTTTTTGGTCATACACGTTTTCTAGCTCAAGTGGATATAGGCGGACTACCTTTTAATAAAGTAGCGAAAAACATTGAATTATTAGCAACTGAGGTTGCCCCACTGATTAAAAAGGCAAAGATTAAATAATGAATTGGAGGAAATCAACATGTAAATTGCAATTGTTGGAGCAAGTGGAAAAGCAGGAAGTCTGATAGTGAATGAAGCAGTAAGCAGAGGGCATAACGTAACAGCGATTGTTAGAAATGCTTCTAAACTACAAGATAAAAATACAGCAGTCATTGAGAAAGATGTTTTCGATTTAACAGCTGATGATTTAACCACGTTTGATGTTGTTGTAAATGCTTTTGGAGCTCCGCTTGGAGAGGAACAAGCACATGTGGATGCAGGTCATGCGTTAATCGAGGCGTTAAAAGGAACGAGAACAAGATTATTGGTTGTCGGAGGAGCGGGAAGTCTGTTTGTCGACGTAAACAAAACAGTAAAATTGATTGATACTCCAGAATTTCCAGATTTCGTTAAACCAACGGCGAAAGGTCAAGGCAGGAACTTGGAAGAATTACAGAGTACAACTGACTTAACATGGACATTTGTTAGTCCTTCGGCTGTATTTGATGCGGAAGGAGAAAGAACAGGTTCTTATCAGTCAGGAAAGGACCACCTTCTTGTTAATACCAAAGGGGAAAGTTATATAAGCTATGCTGATTTTGCCCTAGCAGTAGTAGATGAAGTTGAAAATCCTAAGCATCTAAACCAAAGATTTACGGTTGTTGGTGAATAATAAAATCTTCCATTGTAAAGAGTCCCAAGACTTTATGTCTTGGGGCTCTTATTATTTACCTTCATCGTCATTGTCCATTTGATCCCAACGAGGTTTTCCTTCACGTTCCAGCTGATCATTTAACGCTTGCCAAGCTTTTTCCATTTCTCGTTCAAGTTTAATTTTGGAATAGATCCGATCAAAGAGTATCGTAGCTACTAAACTTCCTATAATTGCCCAAACATATATCATAGTAGTATTCTCCTAGTGAATAATATCTACTAGATTTTAACATATGAATAGGCTCTAGGTTGTTTTTGTTTTAAAATGGTGGAATTTACATACTAGCACAGTGTGCTCCAGAGTCTAGTGGTGTTGGCGACGGAGTTTTGTTCAATGATGGAGTAGGCTGCATTGGTGATGGCTTCTGCTAATGTTTCACCCTTCGCACGGATGTTATTAAAGCTAACTTCGGATTCTCCAGCTGTTGAAAAAGTAAAACCGAACTGCTCTAAACGTTCAACAATCAACATAGCATGTTCAAGATTATGCTCAGGCTGAAATTCAGAATCATGAATGAAAATACCCTTTTCATAATCAAACCAGCGATCCCATCTATTTAGTTTCCACCCAAGGATTCTCCGTGCAATTGAATCAGTTTTACTCATAATCAATACCCCTCTTCTTTAATGTTATATAACAGATTATTAATTATTAGTTATTATATAACACAACAAATAAAACGACCACATTTTTTTATAAAAAGTTGAATATTTTTTTCAGAATTATTTTTGCGAGAGTAAGAGTTTATCTATTGGTGGTGGGACCAACCATAGGAAATCATCTCGTAATTTGGTTAATTACTGTATAAGTCAGGGTTAAATTATATTAATGTTATTTCGAATAAGTACAAGCCAGGGAAGCCCTTTTACATTTTGTTTGTTTAAAAGGGCAAATTATTTTTTAGAGAACAAAAAGAGAGGTGCAATGATGGCGAATTTGAAATATGAAATAAAAGAAACAGTAGGTATCATATCAGAAGGTGCAAAAGGATGGAAAAAGGAACTCAATCTCATCAGTTGGAATGACCGTGAGCCGAAATATGATTTGCGTGATTGGGATCAAAACCATGAAAAAATGGGCAAAGGGATTACCCTTTCAACAGAAGAGCTAGTTCAATTAAAGAAAATTTTAAATGAAATTGACTTGAACTAGAAGGAAGATAGTTACTTTTGAGAAAATTGGTAAAGAGCAGAACAGACTTTAGGCCGCAAATTCATTTGACCTGTCCAACCGTTTGAAGATGGCACTCGAAGGTTTCCGGGATTTTGGGGAAACGCAGGGGAATAAATTTAACCCCTACGTTTTTCTTTTTCCTTGCTTCTTATTTTTCCCTAGTCATTTTTACAAGTGTAATAATATCTTGTGCTACGGTATCATATGGAACAGAGTCCGCTTTTAAATCCTTTTTTATCTTTTCAATTAGCACGACTGCTTCTGATAGCACGACTGCTTCTGAATTTGTTACGGTTAGGGTTTGGACATTGCCATTGAACACCTTGGTCATATAACTTTTTGCTTTATCGAGATTATCATCCGCATCTTGTGTTGCTGTATTATTTTTCATATTGGCAGCATCTTTTTTGTTTAGGTCTTTTCTGGACTTTCCATCGACACCATTGAGGACATGTTCCTGCATAGTATCGTATTGGTTAGACGTTACTTCAGGGGTTGAGCGAGCCAGGATGATGGTGTCATCGATAACAAACACTTTGATGCCATTGATTCCTTCGCCCCCCAATCTTGATTCAAGATGAGAAGGGATTCCACCATCATTCAAACCTGAACTCCTAATCATGCTGTAAACATCTGTTCCTGTCCCATGAGAGGTTCCCCCATGTTCATCCGTTGTCTGTCTTTTTTCTCCGTTTTCGCTAGGAATAATTAAGCCATCATTCATATTTCTTGTTGTCACGCTTTTATCATAGACACTTTTCGTATGTGCACTATGAGTGCCATGATTACCCTCTTCGGCGAAAGAATTTAAAGCCAATTCAATCAAATATGCAAATCGGGTTCTATCCGTGGGCGGACAAGGTGCTAGTATGCCGTTTAAGCATCATTTTCTTGATCTTGATCCAACATACAAGGATGAATTTGGTGATCCGTTAGTTCGGATTACATATGATTTCGAAGAGCAGGACCGTCAATTGGCCAAATTTTTATCTGTACGGTGCGTAGAAATCATGAAAGAAATGGGCGCAGACCACATTGATACTTTGGATGAACTGGGTCCTTATGATATTACGACCTATCAATCCACCCACAACACAGGCGGTATCATTATGGGAGCGGACCCAGCTACATCTGCAGTAAATAATTATTTGCAAATGTGGGATGCTGATAATGGATTTGTTGTTGGAGCGACAGCGTTCGCACATAATAGCGGCTATAATCCAACGGGAACAGTCGGGGCATTAGCATATCGTGCTGCTGAAGGGATTTTATCCTATAAGCAAAAAGGTGGTATGTTAGCTTAAATACGATTTGAGGGGGAAAATATGCTATCGAATATCGGCATCCCAGGGTTAATTATCATCTTAGTCATTGCCTTAATCATCTTTGGTCCAAAAAAGCTTCCGGAAATTGGATCAGCATTCGGAAAGACATTATCCGAATTCAGACGAACAGCCACCTCGATTATTGATGATGAAGAGGAAATCCTTGAATCCAGTAAAAAACAGTAGCCAGAAAGATTGGGATGAAGTAAAAGAGCAAGAATTGATACGACCCAGTTCTGATATAATGAAGAACCAATTAAGAGACCAAATTGAATCATGATTTGGTCTCGTCTGTCGTATTCAACTGTAAAGGCAAAAAAGCATATTTTCCATTTTTAATCATTTCACATAGGTATCCCCCGCTTTAAGAAGCACTCCTTCATAACTTGTACATTCCATAACATTGGACCTTCGGCTTCTCCTACCTATATTGATGTATAAGGAGCTAAGGCTCTGTCCTTTTCTCCGTAGAAGAGTAGTACTTTTCGAAAAAAGAAAATATAAAGTTGGACTATTAAACTGATTTTCTCAAATATTCCTTTTGAAAAATTCATTAAAGTCTTCTTATATGGAAATAGTTTTTGGTAGAATTAGGAGTAAGAGAACAGGTACATGCTTAAAATAATTTCTCATTTTGCTAGTGGTTAAGTATCTAAAGGGGAGGATTGTTTTGCCAAGTGTTAGCAGTTATTTTATTAAAAAAGGGATTAAAGTTGGCGCAAAAAAAATGAAATTGGAGGAAAAGGATTTTGGTAAAAGCAGACAAATCATTGATTCGTTTGCTCGGAAAGTCTCCAGGCTCCCGAAGGATTGTAAGGTTGAACCTGTTAAGATTGAGGGAATCTACGCCGAGTGGATTTCCAACAATCAGAGTGTGAAAGGTAAAGTAATTCTATATTTGCACGGTGGAGGCTATGGTTATTGCTCAGCGGATACCCATCGGTCATTGGCTGCTAGTATTGTGAAGGAAGCAGGGGTAAAAGTCCTTCTGCCTGAATATCGACTTGCACCTGAACACCCATTTCCTGCAGCAATTGAAGATACGATCACGATTTATCGATGGCTTCTAACGCAGGGTTATGAATCTGCGAATATCATCTTCGCAGGCGATTCTGCAGGAGGGGGCTTATCGGTGGCATCCACCCTCGTGCTTAGAGATCAATATGAACCGCTTCCAGCAGCACTCGTGTGCTTATCCCCTTGGGTTGATTTAACAAGTTCTGGTGAAAGCTATAGGAAAAATAGCGAAAAGGATCCGTATTTGAGGAACGATCTTGTTCGAAAAACGGCTCAGCACTATGCGGGTGATGAATCCCTTGACAATCACCTAATCTCTCCGGTTTTTGCTGAACTTTGTGGACTTCCGCCAATGTTTATCCAGGTAGGAAGTATTGAAATATTGTTGAGTGATGCGGAATTGCTAACCGCTAAAGCACGACAGGCAGGAGTGGAGGTGCAACTCAAAATCTGGAAAGGTATGTGGCATGTATGGCAAATAAGCGACAGATTACCAGAGGCTAAACAGGCTGTGAAAGAAATTGGTGATTTTGTAAAGAAGACATTTAGGCGTTAAGTATAAAAATCTATGAATGTGTCTTCTATTGGAAGTAATTATTTTTTCAATGTAAGATTCAGATAATTGATGATGAGTGATTATTCATTCATTGGAAGGATATTATTATCACAGAAGGCACAGTGCTAGGACCCTGAGTCTTCTGTGAATAAGTCATGAACTCTCAAGTTTTTCATTTTTTTATAATGAATAATTACTGGATTTAATCTAGTTCCAAAGGCAAAAAAGCATATTCTCCATTTTTAATCATTTCACATTTCCGAACGGTTATAGGGTGATTAAAAATGGGTCCATCTAGAACTGTGGTATGAAACTCTCCAGCTTCTCCGCAGGGGTCAATTCCTCGTGCTTCAAGTTCCTTTATGTATTCCAGGGTTAACGTTCTCCCTAAATCATCTTCACTCATTCCAAGTGATAGATTAACCGTTACTATGATCGTTTCAAATCCTAGATGAATGAACTCTTCGACAGCTTCACGATGGTTCATTTCCCATAAAGGCATCCCCAGCTTTAAGCCAGCCTTCTCCGTAACCTGTTCATGCCAGCAGCCATGAGCAGGCATATCCAAGTCTCCAGTGACTAACACTTCTGCTCCTTGTTTTTTAGCTCTTTCTAATAGACTTATAAACACTGTTTCATAATCTTTCCAACTTGCAGGAGCTTTATATACGGGCAAACCAATAGATTTAGCTTGAGCGTTTATGAGTTCCGGAGGCATTCCATGTGATCTTGAACGTTTTCCTTCCTCTTCCATCATAACAATCAGCCCAATAGCTTCTCCAACCTTCATTGCTTTATAAAGTGCTAAGACACTATCCTTTCCTCCGCTAAAAGAAGCTATAAATTTATGCCCGCAGGCACCATTTTTCCAATCCTTTATTTCTGTCATTCCTATCGTTCCCCTTTTTATTAAATATTTTTTTCAAACACATACTAATATAAATATTTCTACTTATTTAATTCTATCAGGATTGCTCCTAAAAATAACAGAAAGTATCTACTTTATACTAAGGAGCAATAACTTTTAGAAAGTAATGTAATTGATGTCAACAAATGTGTGCAAGAGAAGATTAACCCATTTGTCGTATGCAACTCTATCCATGAGTAATCTCGGCATGCCTTAACAAGGGGTGCATTTTCTTATAGACTTATTTATTCCAATAATATTCAATTGATAATATTCTATTGTTTTAGTAATCTAGTAAGGATTAATTGGGAATCGGAGAGAACTCACTTGGAGATGAAGGAAAAGAAACATTTAAAATGGTCATATAAAATAATTTTCATTATTATCGGTCTACTGTTCCTAAAAGTCTTTGAATTTGTCGTTCTAGATAGAGTAATTCATTGGTTTTGGAAAATACCATTGGATGGTACAGGAGAATTTATAGACATTATTGTTACTATATTGATCTTGTTGCCATTTATCATTATTGTAATGATGCAAAGAATTAGATTAGAGGGAGCGGAAGAGAAGTACAAAATATTAGCTTATAATGACCCTTTGACGGGACTTTCAAATCGTAGATATTTTGAAGAAAAAGTAAGCAATTCTCTTATGCGAAACATTAAAGAAGGTAAAACCGGTGCTGTTATTTTCATCGACATTGATGGGTTTAAACTTGTGAATGACACTTACGGGCATGAAATTGGTGATATTTTATTAAAGGAAATTGGGATAAGGCTTTTAGCGAGTGTGCGCAAAGAGGATTTGGTTTCACGTTTTGCTGGAGATGAATTTATTTTCTTCTTGCCAAACGTAGATAAGCCTTTAGTTTTAAACATTGTAAAAAGAATCATCGAAGAAATTAACAAGCCATTTGTTATAAATAATAATAGAATTTTAATTTCAACAAGTGTTGGTATATCTTTTTTCCCAGAACAAGGAAAAGATATAAAATTCTTGTTAAGAAATGCCGATAAAGCAATGTATAAAGCAAAATTAGATGGAAAAAACACTTACGAAATATTTGATGAAGATAAGGAGTCCTGACTTTCTTATAGTACTAATAGTATTGAGTTGCCGCCATATTTGGTGGCTTTTTTTTGATTTCCTTTAGGAACTAGAACAACAAAAACTAAAACCATCCTATATTAAATAGTTTTTATTTATAAGGTTGCAGAGGAGACAATTTTTCTTGTTCCATTCGGGATAGTTCAATATGTATTGGTATAAATTAAAACTAAATTATGCAAAATAAATGCTGGAATTATTTTATTAAAATAAAAATAGAAATTGGGTGATTGAATGGAATTTATGAAGTATGAAGGTGACTGGTATGTTTGGACAATATTGTTTATTACAATCGTTATTGTTCTTTTTATGCCAAAAAAAAACCTTACATGGGCAGGAGTATTTATTACTATTCTTTTTGCCGGAGGATTGACTTGGATCGGAGAAGTCATTGTAGGATCCATAATTGATGTATTTACCTTAGCAAAAAAACAAACCACAGAGTTTAGTGAAACTTTTTTAATTAGTTTTGTCCCTGCAGGAATTGCAACGATCTATGTAAATTTATATAAACCTGAGAAAGCATGGGTTTGGGCTTTTATTTTTACTTTTTTATGTTTCTTCTTAGAATTAGGTTTAGTTAAGGTTGGGTATATGATAAATCACGGCTGGGAAACATGGTATGGAATACCTGTTTATTTTATAGCTTTTAGATTCTTCTTTCCTTGGTATTCAAAATTACTTTCGCAGAAACTAGTCAACATTTAATGTTGGCTTTTTTGTGCTGCGAGTAGACTCCATATAGCAAACAATTACTATTACAAACAGGATAAAATGGTAAAATAAATTGGGAAAGATAACTAAATTCATCATTCTGGAATTTTGGCTATATTCGTTTTGCTTTAAAAGTATTAGAAAATAAAGGAGAAATAACGATGTCAAAAATTAATCAAAAGATTGTTCCGCATTTATGGTATGACAAGGAGGCAAAAGAGGCTGCAGAGTTTTACGCTTCCATATTCCCGGATTCAAGTATTACGGGTGTAACCACTATCCACGACACACCATCAGGCGACTCCGATATCGTTACTTTTGAACTTTGGGGACAAAAGTTCATGGCAATTAGCGCAGGACCTCATTTCAAGATCAATCCGTCGGTGTCGTTCATGGTTAATTTTGACCCATCACGAATAAAGAACGCGATTGAAAAAATCAATGAAGTATGGAATAAATTGTCCGATGGAGGAACAGCGTTAATGCCGCTTGATAAGTATCCGTTCAGCGAGAGATATGGCTGGATTCAGGATAAGTATGGTTTGTCTTGGCAGTTAATCCTTACCAATCCAGAAGGTGAAGAGCGGCCTTCAATCATCCCATCATTTTTGTTTGTCGGCAATCAATGCGGCAACACGGAAGAGGCGATGAATTTTTATTTATCAGTATTTAAGAACACAAAGCAGGGACATATTGCCCGCTACCCTAATGGGATGGAACCTGATAAAGAAGGAACCATCATGTTCGCTGACTTTAAGCTTGAAAATCAGTGGTTTGCCGCAATGGATAGCGCTCACAACCATAAATTCAATTTTAACGAGGCAATCTCATTTATGGTATATTGTGACACACAAGAAGAGATTGATTACTACTGGGAAAGGCTGTCTGCAGTACCTGAAGCCGAGCAATGCGGCTGGCTGAAAGATAAGTATGATGTATCCTGGCAGATTGTGCCAAGTGAGATGGACGAGATGATGAGCAAGGGCACACCTGAGCAACTTGAGCGCCTAACGAAAGCATTTCTTAAAATGAAGAAATTTGATCTTGTGGAATTGCGGAAAGCATATAAGGGATAATGAGAATTACAACTGATACAAGAATCGAAAACAGGCTATTTAACAAGTTAATTGAATCGTTCAAATTAAAGAGCATTTGACGTACTATCGCTTAGCTTCAGTTTCTACTGAGGCTATTTTTTATACTATCTAACCTATAGCTTTATTTTTTCGTTGAGCAAATATGATAGAATATAGGGAGTTTGATACAAAATAAGCTTGGGCTTTGTTGCAGAAGGGGTAAGTATGAAGAACGAAAATACTCAAATTAATCTAAAGTTATATTACAGCACAGTGTTAGTGGTGATTTCACTTATGCTGCTTGGGCTGTTTGCCGGTAATCCACTTCTTCATCATCCTGGACCAGGCTATATTACGCATAATGTTTTAGTTTTCTTTTTTTCTATTTGCTTATTAATTTATCCTTTATACAAGTCACATTTTCTTAGACTCATTATAATTGTCGTAGCATCTAGTTACTTTTATACCATCTTCTTCTTATATCCAAATACCTGGTCCAACTTTATATTTTTATGCCTTATACCTGCCATTTCAATTTTGTTTTTTGATACAAAACTTTTTCATCTTTCTTTACTATTAAATACTTTCTCAATTATATGTCTTTTTAGCTATATTGCCATCGTTGATCGAGGGGATCTTTATCCATATATTAGTAAAGACTTAATTGGAAATATTATTAACTTTTTAGGAAGCCAAGCCATTCTTTATTTTATTTTTTACTTATCGCATGGACGGTTGGAGAAACAGAAGCTCTACTATGAGCAAATTAAACATTCAGAACGTCTGAAAACAACTGGACAGTTAGCTGCTGCTGTAGCACATGAGATTAGAAATCCATTAACGGTTGTTAAGGGCTTCTTACAGATATATGAGAAAGATCATACATATAATGAAAATAATAAGCGGCATTTTTCGTTAATGATTAATGAATTAGACACAGCAGAACAGGTTATTTCTCAATTTTTATCTATTGCCAAGCCCGACAAAGACACTGAAACGGAACTAGTAAATGTAAAGAATGTTCTTCAAAGTGTAACGGACCTACTAAACACTTATGGGCTACTGCATCATAATGAGATTGTACTAAGTATGGTGGAGGATTGTTATATCACTGCGAATACAATTGAATTTAAACAACTATTAATCAATATTATTAAAAATTCCATTGAAGCATCAAAAGTTGGTGATTCTGTTGTGGTTACCTCTGAAAGGAAAAAGCACTGGGTTGAAATTAAAGTAACGGATTTTGGACAAGGGATGTCAAAGGAAGAAATGGATTCTCTTGGTACTCCATTTTACTCGTTAAAAAGCAAAGGAACTGGCCTAGGGATGATGATTTGCTTTAATATTGCTACAAAGTATAAGGGAACCATTCACTTTGACAGTGAAAAAGGTAAAGGAACAACAGTTACGATTTGGTTCCCAGCAGCAAATATGGGGTAAGTAGAGAGGGCTGCAAATATTGCAGCTCATTTTTATAAGAAGAAGCTTGTGAAGTGTTTATAGCTAATATAACTATTTAACTAATTAATCACGATTATTTCTTGTTTTTGATTTAAGGATAGGTTTGTCAATGGATTCAGTAATTTTATCTTTGATTACAGGTATAGGTTCGTCCGTTCGTGTGTTCCATATACTATATTTAATTGTATTGGGTGAGTCTGTGTTTTCATTGGGCATGATTCATCCACCTCGATTTAATTTAGGCTAATAAGGGTTTGCTATACAAAATATAGAATGCTTCTAAATACTTTTCTCGGAACAGCCTAAGACAGAACCGCATTTTTATTATGCGGTTCAACATGATTAGATATTATCTTCATTAAAATCCGAAGAATCATTGAAATCGTACCGAAATCCGTCTTTAGCGGCAGTAATATTCTTATCAACCTGTACATTGTCGGTTTTATCAAGTAAAAACTGTTCGACTTTATTTAATTTTGATTCCTCATTGTTTGACTTCACTTATGTAAGCCTCCTACGATTAATTTTTACCTACCTATTATTCCTATAGAATTTCTAATTATTCTCACGAAAGACCTTCATAAATTAACGAGTCAGTTTATTAATGTACATTCCTATACATAAATTGAAATAAGCCGAACTCTACATTACCCTTGGAGATCGGCTTTCTTCTCTTAACTATTGATAATTGATTTATGGACTTCTTATAGTCAATTCAACTCTTTTAAATACCACGCATTCATAGCAGAATGGTCAGAACCCGAGAGTGGTTTATCTAAAAGTGTAAAACCAAATTTTTCATATAAGATACATGCAGTTTTTAAATCATGGGTTGTTTCTAAGTAACACTTTTCGTAATGTTCAGAGGCAAATGACAAGGCTGTTTCCATTATCTTCTTTCCGAGTCCGATTCCTTGTGCTTTTGAACTTAAATAAAGCTTTTGTAATTCGCAAATTTTTTCAGGTTCGTTAAACGGTGCTATACCAATTCCCCCAACAACTTCTCCTTCCATTTCTACTACCCAATACTTTGCATGTTCCAGATTATTATAATATTGGTGTAGATCATTAAGTTGAGGATCAAAATAGGCTGTTCCAGGAATCGCTAAACCAAGTGATTTTAATGAATCTTGTATTATTTTCTTTACTTTTGCATTATCTTCCTTACTAATTTCTCGAATAAACATAAAGTATCTCCTTTAATATTTAATATCCAGATTCTAGATTTAGAATATTCCAATGTTTAATAGGTTTGCAACCGGAAAATCATACAACAGTTCTAAAGTGTTTGTCATGTATGACGTTTTCATTTTCGTTCAACTGGCGATAATGATAAAGATAATGCCGACTGCTAGGAGAAAAACAATGTATGAAATTACCGTAAAACTCCCAACGAAAAAGATTGAAAGAATCATTACCCATTTATACCAAAAAGGTTACCACCAAACTTTTTATGAGGTTCCACTAGATGTGGTCACGGATGCAAATGGCTATGCCTTTGTTGAGAAAAGGAATGAAACAACAGAACTAAATATCTATATAAATGACTATATTGAAGCAAAGGAACGACTTCAGTTAGTAGAATTATTAGCGATTGATGAGTCCAGTCTATTAGTTAAGGAAGTAATTGAGATGAATTACCAGCAAACATTTGATGATATTTTCCTTGAGAATGGCTGGGTCATCACGTCACCGGATAAACGGAATCATTACGACAAAGAAAAGCGGATTGTACTAGACTCCCAAGGGAATTTTGGTACAGGCTATCATGAAACAACAAAAGATTGTTTGTACTTCATATTACAACATGATTTAACAGGGTTGTGTGTTGCGGATATCGGAGCAGGTTCAGGAGTGTTAAGTGTTGCTGCAGCACTCAAGGGAGCAAATTCCATTGATACATATGACATCCAACCGGTGGAGCGAGAAATTCTTTATCAGTGTGAATTAAATCGTGTTAAACCGGTGAATGTCTATCAAAGTGATTTAATCAAGAATAAAAATCGAATCAACAAAAAATATGATTGGATCTTCCTTAATATCGGAACGCAGGAAAATATTGATATCATTAACGCCCAGAGTCTCTTAGATTGCAGAGATACTACATTTATATTGTCAGGTATGCTTGAATGGAATTCCCATCGGGTAGAGACTTTATTTAAAAATGCAGGATTCTTGTTGGAGCAAAAGAAACAAAGTAATGAATGGGTGACGTGCCTTTTTAATGCAACTTAAAAGAGCCCTATAATGAAAGTAATCATATATAGTAACGCTCGAATATTTTTAGGATAGCTTGGTCAAAATACCATGGGTTACGAATTCTGATGAAATGGGGACAAATAATGAAGGAAATTTTACAGCAAGTGAAAGAGGAATTAGAAAGGGCATATGATAATCCACAGTCTAACAATTTAGATCAATGTCTTCTACAGCTGCAGGCTGCTAGAGAACAGTATGGTGATAAAGGTAATATGCTTGAGAACTGTATCACAGCAGTAACTCAAGCGAGAAATGCGATTGGGGCTTTGGAAAATGCAGGAGATGTGTCATCTGCCGCAGCCTTTGGTCAAGCTCACAATGCTCTTGAAAATGCAATAGAGTCATACTCTAGTACAGATTTTTAATGAGGATGTACCAAAAGCTTAGCTTTTGGACATCCATTTTTTATTCTTTCTGAATATAATTACTTGTGACTATTAGCGCCCCAACCATCTTGTATATTTTTATCTTTAATGTCAGATTTAAGAAATAATTATTCGTTCAAATATGTTAATATAAGGAAGTAATAGAGAAAATACATATCAAAAGTTCAAAACTGGTTCAACCATGAGGAGGCCGCTAATTTGCGCTATCTATCGACGAACGAACAAAATGAAAAGCTTAGTATTACGATTTATAATGGTCAATTTGGTCTGGTCAAAGAAGATCGGTTAGTACAAAGTAATGAGCAAGTTGAAGAGATTCAATATTTGGATGTTGCGAAAAAGATAGAGACTGACTCAATTATCATTAATGGTGTAAATGTATTGGAACTAAACTATGATTTCGATTTAGTCAGTAAGGCGAAATTGTTAGATAAATATTTAGACCAAGACATTTATATCTATGATAAAAAAACAGAGGAAAAGCTAGCAATCAGACTGTTAAGCGTAACTGATGGAATTATTGGCGAGCGTATCGACACAAAGGAAATTGTCATCAATCCGACGGGGGAGCTTGTGTTACCATCACTGCCAGCAGGATTAATTGCCAAGCCAGCATTATTATGGAAGGTTCCGAAGACGCCACTCAACCAAACGATCAATGTCTCGTATCTAACCAAAGGCATTACTTGGGGTGCAAATTATGTATTGAACTTAACAGAGAAAGATTTTCACCTAACGGGCTGGATGGCAATCAACAATCAATCGGGTGCAACCTTTGAAAATGCACAACTGAAACTGATTGCTGGGGAAATCAATCGAATTGAAGAAATAGATGACTTTTATGAAAATGAAAAATATGAGGATCGCATGGTTGTTTACAGTGCGGTTGAGCCAAGTTTCGAAGAGAAAAGCTTTGCTGACCAACATATGTATACTTTGAATCGACCTGTAACCATTAAAGACGAACAAGAAAAACAAATCAACTTTTTAAATGTGGCCAATGGGACGTATCGGAAAATCTACGAAGTAGATCGTTATTCTACCAAACCAGTAATTAAAATTGAGATTGACAATAGTAAGGAGAACAATCTAGAAATTCCTTTGCCAAAAGGTAAAGTGAAGGTATACCAAGCCGATTCGGACAATCTCTTAGAATTTATTGGTGAGGATCAAATTCCACACACAGCAAAAAAGCAACCCATTACCCTAAACCTTGGAACAGCTTTTGATATTGTCTGTGATTTTAATGAAGCCAATCGATATGAAGAAGATCATTTAGAGTATATTGAGGACCGCTATTACATCCATAATCAAAAAGACGAAAAAGTGACAGTGAAAATTGTCCATACCATACGTGAACGAACGTGGGAAATGGTTAAAACAAGTCATGCATACGAGAAGAATACCTCATGTACTATCACCTGTAATGTAGAAGTCGAACCAGATGTAAGGGAAATGGTGACCTTTGAATATGTCATAGACAACACCATTTATATTAAAAACAGAGACTAGAAACCTACTGACGAAGATCCAAAACCTGCTCAAATAGATCATTAGAACGTACAAAAAAGGATGTTAGAGTTTGAAATAAATTCAACTCTAACATCCTTTTATTCTCTTTTACTTTTAAATAAAATGTTTTCAGAATCTTCAAATTGACCTATTGTAAATTACTATTTTTAAATATAAAATACAGTTAACTAGAAGTGAATGAGTACTCATTCATTGTGGAGGGCGATGAAAGAAACTACTGAAACATTGTTGGAGAACACAAAAATATTTCAGCTGAGGTGAAGGAGCATGGCCGAAAATAACCTGTACAATTCTGTAAGACAAGTAAGTGAAATGTGGGAAAAGGGTTTAAATGGATTATTATTTCAATCTGTTGATAATAACCCATTAATCCAAATGACTAAATTAGGTATTGAGGCAAATTCTAGATACATAGAGATGTTAAAAAGAAACCGGGAACTGATGGCAAATTATATGAATCTACCAACAAAAAATGATGTAGCCAATGCGGTTAAACAAACCATCCAAGCTGAAGAGAAAATTGATATTCTTGAAGAGCAAATCTGGAATTTGCAAGAAAGTTTTGCTATAGCAACAGAGGAACAAAACAAAATGCTTGCTGAAATCATTGATTTTACCAAACATCTTCATTCAGAATGGCAAAAAGCATCGCAAGAACTTGCTAAATTATCAGAAATGAAAGATGAGTTTGAAGCGATGAAGAAACTATTGGAGGAAGTGAAGGCAGAATCAGTTCAAGTAGCCAAATAATGGTGAAGGGGAGAAAAAATGATGGCGGTTAAATCTCTAGTAAATATTCCCGTTCTCAATCTTGAAACCGAGATGAAACGGTGGAACACAGTTTTTAAAGTTTTGAGCCAACCAAAGCCTGATATTGATTCTACACCTAGAAAAGCAGTATGGAAGAAAAATAAATCTGTTTTGTGGTATCATCCTGCACTAGAGAAAAAGTATAACACTCCTCTTTTCTTGGTTTATTCACTGTTAAATAAAGCGTATATTCTCGATATTTCTGAAGAGGGTAGCGTAATTGGCAACCTAACAAAACAGGGGTACGATGTCTATTTGCTTGATTGGGGTTCTCCTGGATTGGAAGACAAGGACCTTACTTTAGATAACTACATTCTCGACTATTTGGAAGTGGCGGTAAAACGGGCCATTAGACATTCAGGTGCAAAAGAAATATCTTTGGTAGGTTACTGTATTGGTGGAATGCTTTCTGCGATGCTGACTTCAATAACAGATTTGCCAATCAAAAATCTTGTTCTAGCAGCGGTTCCAATTGATTATAGCGACGCCATCGTTCCTGGTAAATGGGTGAAAGCACTTCAAAATGGAACACTCAATTTTGACCGGATGGCAGCTTCTTACGAGGTGATTCCATCAGAGTTTTTATATGCCATTTTTATGACACTGCAAGGATTCAACATCGGACCAACCATTAACCTGGTCACCCGTGCTCACGATCAAAAATATGTAGATAAGTGGCGGAGAATGGACAAATGGATGAAAGACGCCGTAACCTTTTCAGGAGCAGCATTTAAGCAAATGATGAGTGAATTATACAAAGATAACAAGCTTGTCAAAGGTGAAATGAAGATTGGTGGTCGGAAGGTGGACTTAACCAAGATTAATTGCAGTACATTGGTGATCACCTCCACTAGGGATGAATTAGTGTTAGAATCACAAAGCCTTCCTATCATGGACCTTATTTCAAGTGAAGATAAAACTTATGAGTATGTGGAAGCGGGGCATGTATCGCTATGCTTAACTGGTCAGTTTGCTTATGCGATTGATCCGTGGTTGTCGGACCGTTCTACTAAATTATAAGTTAATATGGATAGAAAAAGCCTTAGTCTATTGAATGTGGACTGAGATTTTTTTTTTATTGGGTCAGATCAAATGGTGCCTGCTTTTTTCTATTCTTTTCAAATTAAATTAATAATGAAGGCGATGAGTGACCTAAATCTAGTTGCAGCCCAAAAAGCGGTCACTCATAGAAAATCTCAACTTTTCTTATTCACCAAACAATTATTTTATAGGGATAGAATTCAGAATTATAAGTATAATTGATATTGGAATTGATAGAATAAGTGTGAATAATGGCTTTATATAGTGTAATCGAAGAAGAATGAGCATAAGTATATTAAATAAAAACGAGTCAAATAATGTCCAGCCATTGTCGTATGTGAATGTACCTGTTAACGTTAATAACCATTCGTTTGCTGTGTAAATGAGTACCCAAAGACTTGTCCACCAAGCAGAAATAAAATGCCCAGTAGGATATCTACCTAAATAAATCAAAATCGTACTGGTAAATACCAAAAATTCTCCAACTAGACAAACAAGTTCGGTTGTAAGTGGAGGTGTTGGATTAAGTGACCAGAGTCGATAATTATAGGTAATATAATAATAAAGTACATCGCCTAGAATAAAATATAGGATCGTAGCATGATACTTGTGCCAGTTCCTCCAATCTCCCCAACGGAATCCTGCTAATATCCAAGTGCTAACACCAATAATTTCAGCCAATATTTTTCCTCTTTTACAAATGGAATGGAATGTATCAAAAATAGAATACCCATTTTTCTGGGATTTATGTAAATATAGAAAGCGGTGAAGTAAATGTCAGATAGGAGTATAGCTGTTACTAATATAGAAAAAAAGTTGAAACAAGACTTAATGGAAAACAACAAACCGGAACAAATCATAGAACGTTTATGGGATTCAATTAAAGAAAACAAACTTCATCGCTTATTAATGGATTCAGAAATAGCGGAACGAAATATATCAGTAGAGGAATATTTGGAGGTTCTGCGTCGTTTTGCATATGTGAACGGTGGATTTGCCTTCGCTTTTCATGTTCATCAAGTAGCAGTGAACATTCTTAGTCAACTGATGAATCAGCAACAGAAAGAAGCATTGAAAGATATGCTCGAACAAGGAAAAGTTTTTGGCTTAGCACGTTCAGAAGCCAAAATGGAAACCCGTCATCATTTTAAAACGACCATTCAAAAGGAAGGATCTGGTTTTGCACTCTTTGGAAGGAAGGATTATTGTACATTAGCCGGAATAGCAGATTACTATGTTGTTTTTTCCCAAAGTGACATATTGGATCCAAAACCTGAGAGAGTACAGGTGTGCTTGGTGGATGGGAATCGACCAGAAGTGGAAGTGAATAAAACTTGCCAGTTGGAGGCGCTTATTTCTTCTTGTACGTATAGTCTTATATTTCATGGCTATAAACTGGTTTCTTCTGAATTGATTGGAAACCCTGGAGATTTTCAGAGAATAGAGGATCCTGATCTGCTTCCATTAGGCATTTGCGCCATAAATATGGGAATGGCAGATTCGATACTTGCTAAATTTATAGAAAATATCAAGGTGATGGAAGGGTTTGAAAAAGAAGAATCGCTGCAAACATTAGGAAAGATGGATGTTCGAAAACGTGGGGCGGAACTGTTAGTAGATGAATCCATTAAGATTCGCCCTCCACATAAGGAGGCCAGCTTATGTTTAAGGCGAGCAAAGGGTGCCGTAGATGAATATGTCAATTGGACAGCGGAGGAAGTACTTAGATTACTAGGTTCAACCGGTTTGATGGGTAGTCATCATTTTATTGAATTAAGAAATGATGTAAGAGCTTCTTCCTTTATGCCTCCCAATTACCGCAAATGTTTGTATGATATAGGCAAGGGAGTAATGGCAAAAATTCTTAAATGAAATTAATCATAAAATATCATTTTCAATTATAAAATCGTAGGAAGAGGGTTCTATTAATTATGTTTCTCTTATAAAAATGAGTCGAAGGGTGTTGTTGGAATGAATCTAAAAGACATAAGCACCTCAGTGCCCAGAAAAGACCATAAAGGTAAGGTATCTGGACAGTTGCCCTATATAAGTGACGTAAAAGTGGAAAATATGGTTTATGGTGTGTTGTACAGGTCGCCCATTGCTTATGGCAAAATCATATCCATTCAATTACCAAACCTTCCCGAAGGCTATGAAGCTGTTGGCGCAGAGCATATCCCTGGACCGAACTTTGTAAAAATTATCAAAGAGGATCAGCCCGTTTTTGCAAATGAGTGGATCAATTATATTGGCGAGCCAATTCTTATGCTCGTAGGAAAAGATTTGAATATCCTGTACGGTCTGCTTGATGAAGTGAAAATTGAATTCGAAGAACATCCTCCTATTTATACATTGGAAGAAGCAATAAAACAAAAAGCAGCACCCGGGGTTACTATGGCCCACTATGAATTTGGGGAAAGCTTAGAAGTCATTTCAGCCATTGAGCAGGGAGCCCATCAAATCATTGAAGAAGAATATGAAACGGGTTATCAAGAGCATGTCTATCTTGAACCACAAGGCATGCTAGCCATTTATAAGGATGATGAAATTGTCGTCCAGGGTTCGATGCAATGTCTTTATTATATAAAGAATTCCTTGCTAAGCGCTTTAGCCTGTGGTGAGGATGACGTACGTGTGGTTCAAAGCCCAACTGGCGGAGGTTTTGGCGGTAAAGAAGAGTTTCCTTCGATGATGGCATGTCACGTAGCTATTGCTGCCAAAGTAGTCAAAAAATCAGTGATGCTTGTGTTCGACCGTTCTGAGGATATGCTGGTAACAACGAAAAGACATCCCGCCAAATTCAATTACCGAACGGCCCTAGATGACAAAGGAAATATATTGAGCATGTGTGTCGAAATTTTTCTTGATGCCGGAGCAAATGAGGGATTGAGTTCTGTCGTGCTTCAGCGTGCATTAATCAATAGTGCCGGTGTTTATAAAATTCCACATTTCCATGCAAAGGGCTATGTTTTAAAAACTAATACCGTTCCAAACGGTGCTTTCAGAGGCTTTGGTGCTCCACAAAGCTATGCAGGAATCGAAAGTCTGATGGGCCATCTTAGTAAACGAGCAAACATCGATCCTCTTGCATATAAAAGTAAATACCTCGTCAAACAAGGTGACCCCACCGTTACCATGGGAAAATTCCGCGACCCAATACTAATGGATGAAATGATAGAAGACCTGGTAACCACATCACAATATAAAAAGAAAAAAGAGGATTTTCAAACCTTAAACCAACTAAATCACCGCTATAAAAAAGGAATTGGAACATCGTTGTTTCTACACGGTTGTGGATTTACAGGCAGTGGTGAAAGAGACCATATTAAAGCAAAGGTGAAGTTGTTTAAATCAAAAGACGACCAGGTTTCGCTGAAAATCTCCAATTCTGATATGGGACAAGGCATTTTTACGACGCTGTGTAAAATTGTTGCTAAAGAACTCGACCTTCCATACGAAGAAATTTTGTTCCCATATCCCGATACCAAAGAGGTGCCAGATTCTGGTCCGACAGTAGCCTCCCGGACAACAATGATTGTCGGAAAATTGCTTGAACGTGCTGCCAGAAAACTTAAAACTCAATGGCAAACAGGGGTGGAACAGGAAGTAGTGGAGAATTATGTTCACCGTGAGATGATACCTTGGAATGAGAAATCCTTCACAGGAGATGCCTATCCGGCTTATTCATGGGGCGCGAATATTGTTGAAGTAGAAGTTGATACGGTAACAGGAAATGTAAAGTTGGAGAAAGTATATGCCAATTATGAAGTGGGGAAGGTCATCGATGAAAGGGTGATGAAAGGCCAAATTGACGGTGGGTTAGCCCAAGGTTTAGCGTACGGTTATTTAGAAAAGATGACGACAAAGGAAGGCAAAATCCAACAAAAAAGCATATCGGATTATGGACCTCCGACTTCAATGGATGTTGTTTCGATACAAAGCAAGGTTTTTGATAATCCCTATGAAGATGGTCCATACGGGGCGAAGGGCGCAGGTGAACTGACGTTAATCGGCGGCGCTCCAGCTGTTCAAGCTGCGATCGAGGATGCATTGCAAACTTGTTTTCAGCAAATTCCGATTACACCTGAAGTCATTATTGAAAGTCTTTGGATGAGAGAAGGTGAAGAAGATTGATTAAATTTACACTGAATGGAATGTTAGTAGAAACAGACGCCTCTCCCACAGTAAGATTACTAGATTTAATAAGAGATGAGTATCTGTTAATCGGAACAAAGGAAGGCTGTGGTGAAGGAGAATGCGGAGCCTGTAGTGTTTTTGTCAATAACCTCCTGCAAAACAGCTGTCTTATTCCGATTGGCTCGATTGATGGAGCCGATATTCAAACGATAGAAGGTCTCATGGAAAAAGAACAATTTAAGATTTTAGATGAGAGCTATTCCGCTGCAGGGGGAGTACAATGCGGCTATTGCATCCCTGGGATGATTATGGCAAGTGCCGCTCTGTTGTCAAAGAACCCACATCCTACAGAGGATGAAATTCGCGAAGGCATTTCCGGAAATTTATGCCGTTGTACTGGATACAATATGATTGTCGAGGCCATTAATCAGGCTTCAAAAAAAGGTGACGGACTATGGTAGAGAAAATTACTTCGTATCGCTTCGACCGTTTAGATCAAACTTTATGTCAATTGAACAAAGAAGACTGTGCAATCATTGCCGGTGGCACCGATGTCATGGTTCTACACAAAAGTCGAAGGGGAGTACCACCGAAAATCCCTAAACCGATTGTGTTTATTGATCATCTTTCTGAACTAAAGCGGGTATATCAAATGGATAAAGATCTCCACATCGGTGCTTGTTGTACCTATAGCGAATTACTTGAGAATCCGATCATTCCCATACCCTTAAAGAAAGCAATCAAAACGATTGCGGCACCAGCCATTCGAAACCGAGGAACATTAGGCGGGAATATTTGCAACGCGTCACCGGCTGGTGACACACTTCCTTTATTATATGTATACAACGCAAAACTTTTACTGCGCTCTGTTAATGGTGACCGTGTTGTAGCGATTAGAGATTTTATTCAAGGTGTAAGAAGGATTCAACGTGAGCCAGGTGAAATTCTAACTGAAATTATTCTGCCGTCTGTATTAGAAGAAGGTGCTCATGTCGTTTTTGAGAAAGTCGGCAACCGCAACGCCGATGCTATTGCCAAAGTAGGGTTTGCAGGATATATCCGGCTAAATGGCCCTCGAATCGATGAAGTTCGTTTATGTTTTGGGGCGGTCGGCCCTACTATGGTTCGTTCCATTGATATAGAGAAAAAGTTGCAAGGAAAGATGATCCCATTAGCAGATGCAGACATCTCTCAGGTTGTGGCAGACTTCGGTAAAATCATTAAACCGATTGACGATCATCGCTCCACTGCTTTATACAGAAAAACAGTAGCCTTAAATCTTTTACGATATTTTCTTAGCATGAAGCACATGTAAAACTAAACCTCGATAATAACTTATAACAAGAACTACAATAAGTAACAAAGAAGGCAGGTTGCTGTTTTGGCAACCTGCCTTTTTTTTGTAACAAATTTACTATCTTTAGATGGTTTTCAACTATTTACATCTATCAAATTTGTAGTACAAAAATGAATCAACTTGTTTTTATTATCATTAATCCAATTACAGCGAATCGCAGCCTTTTGAATATATTCTTTAACACTATCAATGGAGTCAACCTGATCAAAATAACGACCCAGAAAATGGATGAAAACGTCAAGACTTCTTAATTGGATGAGGATAGGGACTGCGTTGATTTCTGCCACAGTCAATTTTAGAGATTGTCCATAGCCAGAAAGAAATGCATTTATTTTTGCCCAAGTAATGGTTGCTTCTTCGCTAGGTTGGATGAAGTCTGATAAGCAAACAGCCATTTCCATCACCCGTAAATCGTTCGTAACAAATTCAAAATCGAGAACAGATGTCACAACACCATCTTTATTGACCAAAATGTTGGACGCGTTTAAATCGCCGTGAACAAGCTGGTGCGGTAATTGCCTTAATGTTGATACTTGTTCTTTGAATGAAGCGAAATGTTCATATATGGCGTGTAAATCAGAAATCTGTTCGGAAAATTCTCTAGGGGGTTCTTTGCAAAAGTTTAAAACATCCTGTATCGAACAACGTGGATGAGTACTTTCAATCTCATAATACGGTCTGTAGGCAGGATGCTGATTGATTTGTACATGTGCGAACGAAACTGACAATTGGCCAGCAGTTCTCCCGAAGAATTGAATTTCGGCCAATTCATCCAGGGCAGGGGTTACTCCATCCAAGTACCGAAATAAACCGGCAATCTTTCCATCCTTTGTCCTTACCATTGTTTTTCCGGCACGTGATTGGACAGGCTGTGGTATCGAAAAAGGTAAAGGCATTTCAGCTAAAGCCACAAGTATAGCATGCTCATACTTTACCTTTTCTTCATCCTGATGGGTCTCGTAAACGCGAAGTACATATTGCTCATCATGAACACGAACAAACCGAGTGGTATTGTTTGCACCACTGCGACCAATCCATGTTACCCAACTGTCTGCTGGAAAGTATTGGGCAAGTATTTCATCTATGTAAAAATCCTTTTGTACCATCATAATCAGTAATCCTTTGCTTTTTTGTATGTATCTGAAGTAAGTATAGCATGCGGAACTACATAGGTCTCGAACCGGCCTGTTTTTTTGGTCTCGTGAATGATTTGTGATTAAAGATTAAAATATTCTTTCC
This sequence comes from Neobacillus sp. CF12, assembly GCF_030348765.1. Lineage (GTDB taxonomy): Bacteria > Bacillota > Bacilli > Bacillales > Cytobacillaceae > Neobacillus. Next base: position 85,081 of record NZ_JAUCEU010000007.1, read on the forward strand.
TGATTTCTTTGAATCGAGTTTCATCTACGATCTCCTTTTTCAATGCGCTATCAACTCATTGAGTAAACGAAGTGTCAGTTAATGTAATGTTCCCTTTATCGGTTATTTTGGTGATTAATGGTTTTTTGTTAAATGCAGATTCAGGATGATCAATGATAATTTTTTGGACCTCATTTAATTCATTAATATTTTGAATCTTTTCCTTAGAATTCAAAGCGTATCCAATCTTCCAATCTTCACCTTTATGATTTAATTTCATATACAAAATATAATCTCCATGTTCACTGTCTTCACGATCCACTCTAAATTCTCCATTACTAGAAGCAACAGTTTCTCCACTTAATGTAACAGGCTTTAAAGGTAAGTTCCCGCCAAAACCAGTATCAACGAGATACTCTTGTCCATTATGGGTAATAAGATTAAGCACATGGGTATTCCCAGTGGCACTCCATTGTTGCTGCATATGATTATAAGTTACTCCGCGGATTAAGGTTGGGCTTAGATTATTTTCAATTAAGAAAAAGTAAAGAATTGAATTTAGTTCATAACAAAGGCCGCCTTCATGTTGTTTAAGTATTTTACTCGCTAAATTTTCTCTTGTAATTTCCTTCGTTCTATTTTCGATAATGCACAAATTCTCAAACGGAATGGACTTTGCAGTCTTTTCGAGAACCTTATCTAAATTTTGAAATGTGATGACTTCATTTTGTGGGATACCTATTCTTTTACGAAATAGTAAATTAATATTGCTCATTCATCGTTCCTCCTTGATTCATCCAATTTAAATGATAACAAAAAGCTCAAGGTAACCGCTACTCTTGGTTAATAAGGTACAATAAGGGAATGAAAGAATGTATATAGAAAGGAGTTTCGCATGAAGAGGATTGATGAGTACTTCGAAACCGCGATGGAAGCTTGGGCTATGATGCAAAAAACTTCTGGTGATGATGGGGCAGAATGGGCAGAAAGATTTGAACGCTACTTTTATGAATTTATTGATGAAGTAAAAAAATGGTGGGCAGATTTGGATCCAAAGCCTGAGAATATGGAGGAAGTTGAGAAGGTGCCTGAAATAATGAACTGGATGGAGCAAATCCCGGCCCCTGTCCAACTAAATTTTTTAACAGAATTAGAAGATATACTGGATGGAGTCGATACAGAACGTTTTGATTGAAACGATTTAATAAAGACTCACTAGTTCTTAAGCTATCAGGGGCTAGAATGAAATAAAAGCATATATGAATTAATAACGCTTGGATTAAATTAATCCAAGCGTTGATTGGTTTAGTATAAGATGGAAGTAAAGAAGCAGGGGAGTGGAAGAAGGATTTCTATTATTAGCATCGAATACTACCAATATTATAATGAAGGTAGGAGTCCCGGTGGTAATAAGAAGTTTCATTAATCTACATCCAATCTTTAATTAAAATTTATATTATCGTATTAAGTTGTACGGAGTTAAAGGGAGGGGCAGTATGTTTGTAATTGGCATGATCTTTATTTTCTTTGGTTTCTTTATGGTAGCAATACCAGCCGTGCTTTGGGACTTAACAGAGAGATGGAAATCAAAGGATTCAAGAGAACCATCAACTTAATATATTTGGTTTTCAAGAATTAGTGGAGTTATTTTAATCCTTATTGGTATTGCTGAAATAGTTGAGGTTTTTATTTGAACGTTTTTCTCTTTCGCAAACTTTTTTTTCTGTCAATAAAATTACTCAAGGTGAGTGAACATGATAAATAGATTAAAAACAAAATTGATAAAAATAGTCAGTGGAAACAGAGTAATTCGATTAACCGTTCATGTTGCAGACACTCCAAGAAAAAGAGATAAGGGCTTAATGTTTGTTGAAAAATTACCTGAAAACGAGGGGATGTTATTTGTTTTTTCAGGAAAAACATATGGTGGCTTTTGGATGAAAAATACATTCATTCCATTATCGATTGCTTTTCTGGATTTAAATGGGAAAATTCTAAGGATACTTGATATGGAGCCTTGTATAGAGGAGTTTTGCCCTACCTATGATCCAGAAATTTTTTATCATTCTGCCATTGAGGTGAATCTAGGATGGTTTGAAAAGAATCAAATCAAAGAAGGGGATTATGTAAAGTTTAATTGAAATTCACCTCACCCAAATTTTATTAAAGGTGAGGTGATTTTTATTATTTCGGGGGCTGTATTACTGAATGCTGATTTCACTTAGTTATGAAATACAGGGTTTTCTATTAAGTAATCGATATTTCTATTTTATCGTTTTTATGAATATCTTCCGTGCCTGCCTCCAATGCTGTTTTGTAATAGCTGCATTTATGATCGATGACTTCCATTTGTTTTTTTAGTTCTTCTATTTGTGCTTCTACAATCGCTTTTCGATCCATAAACATGTCATATCTTTGTTGTAACGTGGAATCCCCATCTGAACACCAATCAATGAAATTTTTAATTTCCTTAATTGGCATTGCGGTGGATTTCAGACATTCAATTATTTTTAAAGCTTCAATATCGGATTCTTTAAACTGCCGTGTTCCGTTGGGTGTCCGTTCTACAAATGGCATAAGTCCTTCCTTATCGTAGTAACGCAAGGTATATACGGTAAGATTCAATTCTTTTGCAACTTCGCTAATTGTGTATGTCTTCATTATTAATCTCCAATTCTTATTAATATAGACTTCGAGCTAACTCTATGAATGAAGGAAATTTATCATGTTGTATACCCAATGTCAAACTTTATATTAACATTCAAGCGAATTAAAATTTTTTAAAAATAAGGTATTGACCTAGAGTTAACTCTAAGGATTAATATTGTTTTGCAAGAGGAAAGTAGGGTAGCAATGATTAGAGGGTAATTGATCCCGAACAAGCGATCTACTTAAAAAATAATAATTTTTTGGAGGTTTTATTTATGATAACTGCTAAAGCACGAGCTGTGGACGGTCCAGACAAACACTTTCGAGTTGCTGAAATTAAACGACGCGATCTTGATTTACATGATGTTCTAATTGAAATTAAATTTGCAGGCATATGCCATTCTGATATCCATACTGCTCATGGCGAGTGGGGTCCCGTGAACTATCCACTCGTGCCTGGACATGAGATTGCTGGAATTGTCACAGATGTAGGAGCAGAGGTCACAAAGTATAAGGTTGGTGACCGGGTAGGGGTTGGATGTATGGTTGACTCCTGTGGCGATTGTGAAAACTGTCGTAAAGGCGAGGAACAATATTGTCTTAACGGAAATGTTCCTACCTACGCTGGTGTTGACAAGTACGGCGAGCCAACTCAAGGTGGATATTCAACCCATATAGTCGTTACTGAGGACTTTGTAGTCAGAATTCCTGATAGCATTGAGCTTGACGCCGCAGCACCATTACTTTGTGCAGGTATTACCACCTATTCACCATTAAACCATTGGTGTGCAGGACCAGGTAAGAAAGTCGCGGTAGTTGGTTTGGGCGGTCTTGGTCATATGGCTGTTAAGATTGCACACGCAATGGGTGCAGAAGTTACGGTTCTATCACAAACATTGAATAAAAAGGAAGATGGCTTGCAATTCGGCGCAGACCACTACTATGCGACAAGCAACCCTGAAACATTCGAGAGACTTTCCGGTACATTTGATTTAATCATTAACACGGTAAGTGCAAAAATCGATATTAGTGCGTACCTTTCTCTGTTAGCACTGGATGGAACGCTAGTAAATGTCGGTGCGCCTGCAGAGCCATTGTCATTAAATGTGTTCTCTCTCATCGGTCATCGCCGTTCCTTTGCAGGTTCAATGATTGGAGGCATCCGTGAGACTCAGGAAATGTTGAATTTCTGTGCGGAACACAACATTGTTCCTAACATTGAAGTGATTTCAGCTGATCAAATTGACGAAGCCTACGAACGCGTATTAACTTCAGATGTAAAGTATCGTTTTGTGATTGACTCCAGCACAATTTAAGTTTGTGTAAAAGATAAAGGTAATGTAACGAGAGCCCAATAAGCATAGCTTTTTGGGCTCCCTTTTATATATACAATTTATAAGTTTCGAAATTTCGCCTGAATCTCTTTTATAAACATATCAGCAGCTGCAGAAAAAACCTGATGCTTTTTCCAAACCATATTTAAACCTGATTCAAGTCTTGGCTCTAGCGGTCTAAAACAAAGGCTACTATCGCTAGATGTATTCACTATTTTATCAAGGGTTATGGCATAACCAATTCCCTCATCAACCATAATGGCAGCATTATAGGCAAGATTGTAGGTAGTTACGACGTTTAATTTATCAAAATCTTCACCAAACCAATCTGCAAATTCATTTTTGGAAAATGTCTGTTTCATAGCCTGTCGGGAACAGATGAGCGGAACATTTAATAAATCCACTGCTTGAATAGAATCTTTGAAAGCGAGAGGACTGTCTTTCCTCATAACAACGCCCCAAACATCTTTGGCAGGTATATTGATATAATTGTATTTTGATAAATCAGCAGGTTGAATTAAAATGCCAAAGTCAAGCAATCCCTTGTCAAGCCGTTCAGTCACATCGTCTTCGTTACCACTGTAGAGGTGATACCGTATATTTGGATAAAGTAACTGTAAATCTTTTACTACCCGAGCAATCTGTCGCATTGCATCTGTTTCCCCACCTCCGATGTAAACATCACCACTTATTGTTTCTTCCATGGAACTAAATTCAGACTCTAATTTATCGACCATATCAACGATTTCTTCTGCTCTCTTTCGGAGGAGCATTCCTTCTTCTGTGAGGATGATACTGTGACTGCTGCGAATAAATAGCTTTTTTCCTAACTCTAGTTCAAGGTCTTTTAATTGTCTCGATAAGGTTGGCTGTGTAATATGCAAAAAATCAGCGGCGGCCGTCATGCTTCCTTCTCTTGCAACAGTAAGAAAATAGCGCAAAACTCTAAATTCCATATAATACTCCTCCTTTATAATGTTTTAGTATATATATTTCAGATATGCTTATCAAGCATATCTTGATATGAGATATAAGTAATTGCTATATACAAGGAATACACTAGAATAAATAACAAAGGACGTAGTGATAGGAGTTGTTTTTTTGACTAAACAAAATAATTTGTTGGTTTTTATATTAACGATCGGAGTCTTCGGCATCTTAAATACCGAAATGGGGGTTATTGGGATTTTACCTGATATTGCTGATCACTTTCATATCAGTGTATCAAAAGCAGGATGGCTGGTGAGTTTCTTTGCCCTTGTTGTTGCAGTATCTGGTCCTACTATGCCTTTATTATTTTCAGGGATCAATCGGAAGAAGGTCATGTTACTTGTACTAGGTGTTTTTGTTTTGGGAAACATCGTATCCATATTTACATCAAACTTTACCATTCTATTAATTGCTCGTATGATTCCAGCCTTCTTTCATCCAATTTATTGTTCGTTGGCTTTTTCAGTAGCTGCCGCTTCTGTAAGGAAAGAAGCGGCAGCTAAAGCTGTTTCCAAAGTATTTATCGGAGTATCTGCCGGAATGGTAGTTGGTGTACCAGTCACAAGTTTTATTGCTAGCGCAGTATCTTTACAAATGGCTCTTGGTTTCTTTGCTGTTGTAAATGCTATAGCATTCATCGCTACTTTATTATTTGTGCCATCGATGCCGGTTGAGGAAAGACTTTCATCTGGAGCCCAATTATCGGTATTAAAAAAATCAATTACTTGGCTTTCCATTGTGACGGTCATTTTATTAAATTCTGCCGTATTCGGAGTTTTTAGTTATCTTGCAGATTATCTTAAAACTGTAACGAATATGTCTTCGAAATCTATTAGTTTACTATTATTCGTCTATGGAGCTGCCAATATTATTGGAAATATTGCGGCAGGGAAATTATTAACTAAAAATGCGAATAAATCTGTCCTATCCTATCCTTTTGTATTAGGGGCAGTTTATATCCTATTATTTTTCACAGGACAGTTTACCGTACCTATGGCAATCATTACCTTAATTTGGGGAATATTGGCTGGTATTGGGGGCAATATCACTCAGTATTGGATTATGTCTGCTGCTCCCGAAGTTCCTGATTTCGCGAATGGTTTATTTCTAACATCCGCTAACTTAGGAACAACATTAGGGGCAGCTGTTGGCGGATTAATTATATCGGATATGGGTACACAATATGTTGTGTTAGTTGGAATTCTATCATTAATACTAGGGTTGGTAACGATTATTCTAAGAAATTATATGTATAGTCCTGCAAAACAACTCTCCACATAAGTGTATCCCAATCAGGAATTTAAGAATGCTTTCAATCAAAGACGGGAAAGGGAGGATTTACATGTCACAGGATAAACTAGTTGCACTTGTCACCGGCGGAAATCGAGGAATTGGGTTTGAATTGGTCAAGCAATTGGCATTGAAAGGTTTTAAGGTTATTTTGGCAAGTCGGAATCCGGAGACGGGTCATGTAGCTGCGCAAAAACTTAAGGAATCAAATCTTGATGTTTCATTTGTGATATTGGATGTAAATAATCAAGAAAGTATCCGTCAAGCTGCACTTACAGTAAATGAGCGGTATGGAAGGTTAGACGTCTTGATTAATAATGCCGGCGTGTATCTAGAAGAGAATAAAAGATTAGTGGGAATGGATCCTTCCATTCTGGAGAGAACGATGGCAACCAATTTCTTCGGAGCTTATCATGTGATTTGTTCTTTTATCCCCCTCATGGAAAAACGAGGATATGGAAGAATTATCAATATCTCCTCGGAATATGGGGCGATGAGCGAAGTGTCTTATCCAGGAGTAGGCGCATATAAGTTGTCTAAATTTGCCCTAAATGGATTGACACAATTAGTAGCTGCAGAAATCAAGGGTGATATCAAAATAAATGCCGTCGATCCGGGATGGGTAAGCTCAGATATGGGCGGGCCATCTGCTCCAAGAAAACCAAAGCGAGCAGCAGAATCTATTCTTTGGTTAGCAACAATTGGACCTGAGGGACCCAATGGAGGATTCTTCAGAGATGGAAAACAAATTAATTGGTAACATTAAAAGTAACAGAAAAAAAGCCGATTTTCCAAAGAGGAAGATTGGCTTTTCTATAACTTTAGATATTGTTCATGCTTGGAGTTGTGGTACTTTTATTATTTATCGTCCATAACTTTTTAAATCGACGTTGATATCATGGGAATCTATGTTTGTGGGACACATTATACTTTGAAATTTATGCACAAGCAGGTAAAAAAAGCAGAACAAAAAGTCTGAGAGTTTAATAGTGAAGTAAATCAAATACGTGAAAAGGAGGTTTCATGATAATTTAATTTATTATGAGAAAATGGAGGCCATATGATGAGAAAAGGTTATAAATGGATACTTTTGTTTTTACTGGCTACTTCTATGTTTCTAACATCATGCTGCAACAATAAAAATGAAAACAATGTCAGTAGCGATGATAATATGAATACCAATCAAAATGGGGAACAATTAGTTTCAACTGATAAATCAAACAAAGAAACTACTCAAGGTTCTACACATGATAATGAAGGTTCAGATACTGCAGGAGATGTAAGAATAAAACTAACTTTTAACAACGAAGAAGTCATAGTAAAAATGTTTGATAATCCAACGAGCAGAGATTTTTTGACATTACTTCCACTTACAATAACATTAGAAGATTATGCAAGAACTGAAAAAATACACTACCTATCAAAGGAATTATCTACGGAAGAAGCACCAACAGGCAGTGATCCGTCAGTTGGAGATTTTGCTTACTATTCTCCATGGGGGAATATAATTATATATAATAAAGATTTTGGCTATTCAAATGGACTTATTAAATTAGGCAAGATTGAATCTGGAGTAGATAAGTTTGAAAATATTCCTGATAATATTCCTGTTACAATTGAGAAAATTAATTAAGCAATGTTTAAGTGAAAAGGATTATCTACAAGATTAATTACATTTACCTACAGTAAATCCGCAAGTTTAAATAATTGGAGCAAAACTTTGTGTAAAAAGAAATAAAAAACGATCTATAAAACCTATTTTTAAGGTATTACAGATCGTTTTGTTAATTCCCAGCCCCACGATATTTCTTTACTCCCGCATTCCACAGAAGAATCGCAATCAAGAAAAGGATTCCCATGAGGGGTGTAAAAAAGGCGTAGCCATACCATTTTTCTCGATTTAAAAAATAAGAAGCTGGATACACACCGACTAAGGCGAAAGGTAAAACCACGTTAATACAAATTGAATCACCTTGTTGTAAATGTTAATGGTGTATCGGCCGTAATTGCTGATATTAATCTGATAATTTCGTCTTCTCTAATTTTAATAAGTTGTTCTTCTGGCAGAGGGTGATACATTTTTTATTTTCTTAAACAATCTTCCGAAATAGGTAATGCTTCCAAAACCAACCTTTTCTGCAATCACTGTTACTGGTAAATTAGTTTCGATTAACATTTTTTCCGCTTCATTAATTCTAAGAAGTTGGATATACTCAATGAATGTTTTACCTGTTACTTTCTTAAACACTTTGCAGAAGTGATTCGGACTAAGATTAACCATTTTTGATGCCTCGTTGACACTAATTTGCTCATAATAATGATCTCTCAAGAAATCGAACAGTGCGGTTAAGTTATAATTTATTTGGTACCGATTAATGGCCTGTTGTTTTAATTGCCCATAATTCCGGAAAATCAAACCAAAAATACGGAACAGTTCTGCTTTAATAAACAACTCATAACCAGCTTTCTTTTCTTCAAACTCATCAACTAAACTAGTAATAGACAAAATAATTTGTGAAGTATGTATTTCATTCTTCATTATAAAGTTAGGTAATTTTAATTGCTGGCTCAAATACGGTGTAAAATACAGGTTTTCTGTATGATCTAAACCACTATTTCGAACGATGGCCTCATTAAAGACAATGGCGATCATTTCTGTATTTTCATCGATTCTCCATGCAGCATGAAGCTGTTTGGAATTTACAAACGCTACCTCTCCTTTTTGTAAATAAACAAAAACATCATCGATTTGTATTCGAGCCTTCCCATTCCTTATGAAAATCCATTCCATATGATCATGCCAGTGTAATGGGATATCTGTCGAAAAAAAAATATTGATGGGAAAGGTCCTATCAGGGATATACGTCATTTCTTTTAAGTGTGCCATCGTCATTTCCTCTACCCCACCTAGTTTATTTACATCTTCTTTCATACTTTTCTCTTAAACTATCAAGAAGTAAAACAATTGTCAACGCTTTCGCCGTGATGAAAGCGTAAAATTGTACGATTATTACGTAATATTGAACATAGAAATATATTGATTTATTTCTTACCATATTAAGTAGAAAGATTTGCCATCGAATAAAGGAGGAGAGATTTCTTTGACTTTACATAAAATTGTTGTAGCTGGGTGTGGGAACATGTCAAATACCTGGCTGGATTATGCGGAACAACGAGATAACGCAGAAATTGTAGGATTAGTGGATGTCTCTTTAGATGCGGCAAAAGTATTGGCAGAACGAAGAAATTTGCAAGTCCCATTATTTTCAGATCTATCACGAGCACTCTCTGAAACAAACGCAAACCTCGTTTTCGATGTCACGATACCTGCCGCACATAAACAAATTGTCACAACTGCGTTAGAAGCAGGATGTAATGTATTCGGGGAAAAACCAATAGCGGAATCATTAGAAGACGCTAGGAAGGTGTTAAAAGTAGCTCAAGAAACGGGGAAAAAATATACGGTCATGCAAAATCGCAGATATAACAAACAGATTCGTGCGTTGCGAGACCTTTTAGCAAGCGGATCGATTGGTACGATTGATTCACTACATGCTGACTTTTTTCTTGGGCCGCATTTTGGTGGTTTCCGTGATGAGATGAATAGCCCGCTTATTGTGGACATGGCTATTCATACATTCGATCAGGCACGTTTCATATCCGGAGCTGACGCTGTTTCTGTCTATTGTCACGAGTTTAATCCGCTAGGTTCCTGGTATAAAGGAAACGCATCAGCCATTATCATCTATGAAATGAGTGATGGATCTGTATTCTCCTACCGAGGTTCTTGGTGTGCAGAGGGGTTGAATACTTCTTGGGAATCAGATTGGCGGGTAACAGGAAGCAAAGGAACTGCGCGCTGGGATGGATCAAATCTACCTTTTTATGAAGTGGTGGATACCACTCGACCTATACAATTTATGAGCAAAACAAAATTTGAGACCGCACCTAGCACATGGGAAGGGCGGGAAGGCCATTGGGGTTGCCTTGATGAGATGTTCGGCTCCATTGAAGAAAACCGTCTAGCAGAAACTGACTGCACGGATAACATTAAAAGTATGGAGATGGTTTTTGGAGCTTTAGAAAGTGCAAAAAGCGGACAGAAAATTTTATTATAAATGATAGGCGGAATCTCTCCGTCTATGTAAGCCTTTTTTAATAATAATTATTAATTAGCGGAAATTTTCCGTCTATTTATCAGCTCATGTCTTTAATTTAATCTGCCCTCCAACCGATAAGTGCGGACCCTCTTGATCTAGATGCGGGAATCAGCAGCCTTTTATCGACCAGCTTATATAAATCAACTGTTTAAATAAATCTATATAAAAAAAGAAAAGAGGAGCCGGCTGGCTCTACTTTTCCGTTCAAGATCAGTATTTTTCCTTGAATGCTTTTTCACTTCATTATTACTGTGTAATTACAGGATTAATATATTAATTCCCAGCCCCACGATATCTCTTTACTCCCGCATTCCACAACAGAATCGCAATCCCAAAGAAAAGGATTCCCATGACAGGTGTGAAAAAGGCGTAGCCATACCATTCTTCTCGATTTAAAAAATAGGAAGCTGGATACACACCGACGAAGGCGAAAGGTAAAATCCACGTTAACACAAATTGAATTACCTTGTTGTATATGTTAATGGGGTAGCGGCCGTAGTTGCTGATATTATACATCATGGGCATTATGTCGGTACGGCTGTCTGACCAGAATCCAATCGTTGCAATTGAAATAAAAATCCCTGCATAAATAAAAGCCCCGCCAATCACCAAGACGATAAAAATCAAAACATCGTACCAAGCAAAGGTTAAGCCTAAATTCATAATGGCATAACCCATAACCAATAAGCCGGTAATCGCACCGAATAAAGATTCAAGTTCAATTCGTTCCAATATTATTTGAAAAAGACTATGAACCGGACGAGTCAAGATACGATCCATTTCTCCTTTGACAATATAGCGTTCATTAAAGTCCCAAATGTTAAAAAAGGAAGAAAATAGTGCATAAGGAACCAGGAAAAATCCATAAATAAAAATGATTTCATCTTGGTTCCAGCCGCCTAAAAAGGCTGTATGGCGGAATACGATTACGATGAAAATTAGGTTAACACCTTGAAATAATAGATCAGAAAGGATTTCAATAATCGTATCGACACGATAAGTAAGCCTTGTTTTTAAATATTGAGAGGCATATTGAAAGAACAATGATAGATAAAACATTGGTCAGCCCCCTTGTACAATTAAGTGTTTTTTTGCCAGCGACCATAAAAGACGAATTGGGATAAGTAAAATGACAACCCAGAATACCTGTGAAAGCAAAGCGTTATAGATTTCCTGGCCAACAAAGCCTTCTGTAAAAATCATACTTGGAACATAACTGATCGCTTGAAATGGCAAATAGGACATCACATCTTGAGCCCAACCTGGATAAAATGAAATCGGGAGAAGTAAGCCTGAGAATAAATCGATCACAACCCGTTTTGCTCGAATCAACCCAGAGTTGTTGAATAAAAAGAACGTCATAATTCCTGTTAATAGGTTGATATGTGTATTTACGATAAAACTAAAAATAAGTGAGATAAAGAAAAATAACCACGTAGTCAAACTAGCATCGAAGCGGACAGGAAATATTAATGCGACAATAATCATACCCGGGACAGAGAAAAACAATAAGCGAAAGACGCCTTCTCCTAGTGCCTGCATGGTTTTCATCCCTAAATAGTTATAGGGGCGAATCATTTCAATCGCAACTTTGCCGTCTTTGATTTCAGCAGCGATTTCACGGTCAATATTGTTATAATAAAACGCTCTTGCCATCCAAGCCACTGCCACATAGGTAGTCATTTGAGCGACGGACAATCCTTGAATTTCTTCTTTTCCGCCATAAATCGCTGACCATAAAAAATAGTAGGCTCCAATATTGATACTATAAATCAAAATCCCACTATAATAGTTTGTCCGGTAGGCGAGCATCATTAAAAAGCGAACTCGAATCATTTCGATATACATACTCATGTGAGGGCCATACCTTCTTCGTAAATCTTCCGGACAATCTCTTCCGTCGAAACCTCATTGATTCGAACATTTTTAATCGGATTCTTTTGCACGACATCACTTATCAATCGAGAGACCATTTGTTCATCCCCATTAATATATCCGAGCCAAGTGGTAGCGTCCTTTTGTTCCCATTGTATATTTTCGACACGAGGCAGGGAGCTGCGGGGGACTTCTGACAAAAATTCAAATTCAATTTGTTTTCCTTCCACTGCATGTTCTTGAAGCTGGTTCAGCTTGCCGTCATAAATAATTTTTCCTTCATCTAACAACACCACTCGACCACAAAGGGCTTCAATATCCGTTAAGTCATGTGTTGTCAAGAGTATGGTTGTTTTATATTGCTCGTTAATTTCCTGAAGAAACTTACGGATTTTTAACTTGACCAGTACATCTAGTCCAATCGTTGGCTCGTCCAAAAAGAGGAGCGAAGGATTGTGTACGAGAGCGGCGGCTAATTCGCAGCGCATCCGTTGTCCAAGGGACAGCTTACGTACGGGTTTATCTAGTAAAGGGCCGATTTCTAACGTTTCGATCACATGCCCCATATGACGGTTATAGTCTTCATCCGAAACACGGTATACTTTTTTTAATAACCGGAAAGATTCTTGAACAGCAATATCCCACCATAGCTGTGATCGCTGGCCGAAGACCACTCCAATGGTTCGGACGAATTCTTCACGCTGTTTATGGGGATTCATTCCATTAACGATAATGGAACCGGATGTGGGCGTCAAAATACCGGTTAACATTTTGATCGTCGTTGATTTACCAGCACCATTCTCTCCAATATAGCCAACCATTTCCCCTTGTTTAACCGTTAAGGAAATATTATCGACGGCCGCATGGACTTTATAATTTCTCGTAAATAAATCTCGAAAAGCTCCAGCCAAACCAGGCCGGCTTGTATAGGAATTAAATTCTTTCCGTAAATTTTGAACCTCAATGACATTCATTTCGTTTCCTCCTAGGAGTATAAAAAGAAAAACATACTATTGAATTCGGTCTTACCAATCTTAAATAATAACCTTAGGTAGTTTTTCATGCAAGTAAGGTGCACTTTCCTTCAGGTACTAATTATTATTTGCAAAAATTATTACGCTTAGCATTAAACAGCCATAAAGCGTAGCTCTATAAATAAAGAAAAATAAAAAACTTCCGGCCAGAATTTTGACCGGAAGCTTTTTATCTTTTTTAAGTACATCGATTAGATAGTGATCTGTACTGTTTCAGCATTTTTATCTACGTTAAAGCTGATTTTCGTATCTCCACAAACAAGATCATAATCACCAAGGAATCCTTGAAATGTAATGATTCCGTTGTCATCAGTCTTACATTTCACATTTGTAGACCAGTCACTTTTAATCAATTTCTTTAATACTTCATAAGAAGGTTTTGGGCTATTATCTATTCTGACAAATCCAGCAGGAGCACCCAGCCATGCACCATCATCACTGAAGGACCAGGTTGTAATGGCTTCTACTTGAGGATGTTTAAACAAAATCGAATACATTTCTTCTACTTCTTTTGCCTGACGTTCTTCAAACTCTGGTGTAGACGCCCATTCAGGTATCTGATAATCATTCAGGTCTTCAATTTCAGGTGGCATAAGATGACCAGAAGTCAATGTGTTTTCCGTAAAGTGAAGTGGAAGACCAAAGTGGGAGAAACGGTCTAATACTTCTTCTAATTTCTCACGCCCCCAATATCCCTGATGTTGATGGGATTGAATACCAATCGCATCAATGGAAATGCCAGCATGTAAACAGCCATCAATTAAGATTTCATAGTTAATGGAAGTATTAAAGTCATTTAATAATAGTGTTGCTCCAGGATTGAATTCACGTGTTTTGGCAAACATTTCTTTAATAATGCCAACACGGCTAAGATCTTTAGAGATTCTTGTGATACCATTGTCATACTTATCAAAGATTGGCATGATCACCACTTCGTTGATCACATCCCATATATCGATTAATCCTTTGAAATCTGATACTTCACGTTCAATTCTAGCAAACTGTGCTTTCAGAATTTCTTCATTGCTCATATCTAGCAGCCATGGAGCTGTTACGGTGTGCCAGCAAAGAGGATGTCCTTTCACGGTTACATTTCTTTCTTTTAACCACTGAGCAGCAACTTTTAGTTCGTTTGTCCGTGGTTTTCCTTTTTCAGGCTCGAACGTTCCCCAATAGAAAGGTAGTGTAGCAGAGTTAAATACATCTAAGAACTTTTCCAGCTTATTTTCCAAAAATGCAAGTCTGTCTGATGGTACATTTTTCTTTGCTACTTCGATTGCATCAAAAATACCGCAGCCAAATAAGAACTTATGGTTTGTCAGATTAATTGCTACTTCCTTTCCTGCAACTGGATATCCTGATGCATCAACAAGTTGGATGGTCTTGCTCGCCATACGGTGTGCAAATTCATTGGTCTGTACCATTATACTACCTCCATTTTCATAACCGTTTCTAACAGTTCTATTAATAGAAAACGCTTTCGTGTTGCAACAAAATTTTACCAAACTTTGTATATTGGGTAAACTAACTAGTGTGTTCATCTATAGTTTTTAAAGTAAGTAGTTTAATTATTATGGTAGTTATAGAGAGGGTAGCTATCTAATTGTTTTGCGCTAATTCATTAAGGGGCTGTTGAGGACTATGGCTTTTATTCGTACAATTGCTATTTAAAAGTATAGGATTGTATGATATTATTTTAAAAAAACAGTAAAGGTTGTTTTTATGAATTCACTAATTGCACCGACAGAATCAACGAAAACAAAAGTCATCGTCATAAATGCACTCTTCATCGCATTAACTCTTGTTGCCACGATGTTCATTAACATAAGGCTCCCAATCATGGGGAACGGTGGATTAATCCATCTTGGTAACGTACCTCTTTTTATAGCAGCCTTTGTTTACGGCAAAAGAACAGGAGCAATTGCAGGTGCCTTCGGAATGGGTTTATTTGATCTTCTCTCTGGCTGGGCACTATGGGCACCATTTACATTTATCATTGTAGGGGCAATGGGCTTCGTAGCCGGACTTATTTCCGAAAAAGTACCAGGGAAAAGGGTCTTTGTTAACACTCTGGCCGTTGTTGCTGCAGTAATCATTAAGGTTGTGGGCTATTATTTTACAGAAGTGCTCCTTTATGGTAACTGGATACAGCCATTCGGCTCCATCCCAGGAAACGTGATGCAGGTCGTAATCGCAGGTATAATAGTCGTACCACTTGTAAGTCGTTTAAAGAAAAGAATTTGATTACTATAGGGATTTTGGTAAAGAACTGGTTTGACCTCGACCATCGCTATCGATAGAAAAAGGATGAAGACACTCACAATTATTGATTTATCAATAGGTGTGAGTGCTTTTTTTTGCAAAAAAATAGGTTAATGGCTATTACGAACCTCACCACAAAATTGACTTGCACGGTGTGGTTTTGTTTTGGGATAAAACCACCATTATTTACAACAATAGAAATAGTATGTTGTGAAATGGGTGTGTTTTGATAAATGAGGAAAATATGGAGTATCTACACGACTGATTGGAAAAATATCTTCAGTGTTCCAACAGTGGCATTATTGGTGGTTGGACTTATGCTGCTTCCTTCTACTTATGCATGGTTTAACATCAAGTCTATGTGGGATCCATATGGCAATACTTCAGGCATCATCGTTGCCGTTGCCAATGAAGATGAAGGCGCTGTAGTTCGTTTAACCAAGCAGAAGATTAATGTTGGGGAAGATACGATAAAAAATCTAAAAAAGAATAAAAAGCTTGGCTGGGTGTTTGTCGACCAGAAAGAAGCCATTCGGGGCGTAAAACATGGAGATTATTATGCCTATCTTATTATTCCAAAAGAATTTTCCAAGAAAATTACAAGTATTTTAGAAGAGAATCCAGAAAAACCGCAAATCATTTTTGGTGTAAATGAAAAAATTAATGCTGTTGCTCCTAAAATTGCTGCCACAGGTGCCACAGGTGTTACTACCCAAATTAGTGAAGCATTTATCAAAACAGTTGGAGATGCGATTTTCTCGGCATTTTATAATGCTGGAGTTGAACTTGAAAAGGAATTACCATCCATTTTTTCTGTGGAAAACCAAATCTTTGAGCTTGAAAAGGCACTCCCGCAAATTGAAGAAATGGGACGTAAAGCAATTGAATTAGAAGGAAAACTTCCCGAAATTCATGAGAAAGGACAACAAATAGTAGCTTTAGAACAGAGGATTCCTGAACTTGACCAGGTAGGAGCCAACATCCTAAAAGTAGAGGAAAGCCTGCCGCTTGTCATGGATGCGGGTGAACAAGTGTTAGCAATGCAGGAAAGGCTAAACGAACTTTCTAGAACCACTGCCATCATCAATGACGTAGTGACTCATATAACAGAAATAGAAACACAAATAAAACAAGCAATGGATAGTGTTAATGAGGTGAATCAATCAGGTACAACAACCAATCCGGAGCAGTTAACTGCATTATACAATGAATTAATGAACATTCACGATATCATCCAAAATACCCGAACGGATTTACAACAAAAGGTAGATCAGGTTACTAGTGGTATAAACACTGCAGCAGATTTTGTGAAAGATGTATTACCCACGGTTGAACAAAAAATCCATAAAGCAGCAGATTTTGTTCGGAACGATTTACCTAAAGTGGAGTCCAATATTCGTGAAGCTGCCGATCTTATTCGCACTAAACTTCCAGCGGCAGAACAAACGATACATAAGGCAGCTGACTTTGCCAGAAATGATTTGCCGGGATTTGAAGAAAAAGTAAGGAATGCAGCAGATCGACTCAGACAGTTTAAGCGCAGTGTCAATATCTATGATTTGATTGAATACTTAAAGCATGATCCCAATAAGGAAAGCAGTTTTTTAGCAAAACCGATTCTGTTAAACACAGAGCGGATTTTTCCAATTCCGAATTACGGTTCAGCCATGACACCGTTTTATACCATGCTGGCACTTTGGGTAGGCGGTACACTTCTGGTGTCTTCACTACGAGTAGATGTCGAAAACGCAGAAAGCCAATATAAGCACTACCAAATTTATTTTGGAAGATTATTAACGTTTCTGACTATTGGTATTCTGCAAGCGGTCATTGTATCAATAGGAGATATATATTTAATCCATGCGTATATCGCGGACAAACTATGGTTTGTGTTATTTTGTATTTTTATCAGCATTGTATTTACGATTATTATTTATACTCTATGTTCGGTGTTTGGCAATATAGGAAAGGGGTTATCCATTATATTATTGGTATTGCAAATTTCCAGTTCAGGTGCAACCTTTCCGGTAAGTTTAACGCCATCCTTTTTTCAAACTTTGCACCCGTTCGTGCCATTTACTTATGCGGTCAGCCTACTGCGTGAAACGGTAGGTGGACTGATTAAGTCGATCGTGATAAGAGACACCCTTTATCTGCTAATTTTTGTTGGCATTAGCTTCCTATTGGCACTAGCTTTAAAACGGACTTTGGGTGCGTGGATTCACCGTACAGCAGAAAGGGCGAAATCAACCAAAATAGTCCCATAAAAATTATTATTAATTTAAACAAAGTCTTTGGCCCACCGGGTCAGAGACTTTGTTTGTGGATTAAAGGAAACCTCTAATTATTAATTGATTGTCTAATACTGTGAATTCGATTTACTATCATAATGAAGATTCATCAGGATTTATTATTGCTAAAACCTGATGGTCCTCCCATTTTCCATTGATTTTAACATTACTCTTTGAAATCCCTTCTTTTTCAAAACCTGCCTTTTCTAAAACTCGAATGGAACCAATGTTATGTGGCATAACTCCAGCTTCTATTCTATGTAATTTAAGAGTTGTAAAGGCATATTCTACAACTAACTTTACGGCCTCTGTCGCATATCCCTTACCATTATGGTCCTTGCTTAAACTGTAACCAACAATTGCACTCTGTAAAGGACCACGCAAAATACGAAAAAGCCCAATTGTTCCAATAAGCTCGTCGTTATCTCTTTTAAAAATCCCAAAATTGTATTCACTATCATTTTTTGCTTTTTCTATTTTTTCATTAAATAAGTCTCCTTGAAATTCTATTGTGTAATATTCTGGAGAGCGTTTCATTGTATAAGTTTGAAAAAAATCTTGATTGTTTTTTTCAAACTGAAGAAAATCATGAACGTCATCTAATGAAAGTAATCGTATATATATATTTCCGTCTTTTCTCATACTTCTTCACACGACCTTTTTTACATTATTTCATAGATAATTCTTTTCGCATGATAATATGTGGGATTCCATCTTCCATAAATACATCTGATGAAGTCTGATATCCAAGTTTTAAATAGAAACCTTCTGCCTGCGTTTGTCCGTGTAATTTAACCTGGGAAACTCCCTGTTCTTCAGCGATTTCCTCTAACTCTTGGATAATGATTTTTCCAAGACCAAATTTACGGTAAGGTTCCAGGATGCAGATTCGTTCCAATTTGCCTACGTCATCAACGAACCGAATCCTTCCAGTACCAACTGGTTGATCTTTATAATGAACTAATATGTGTTCGCAAAGTCCATTTAGTTTGTCAAATTGATCAAATTCGTCTTCTAGTGGTACGCCTTGTTCCTTCACAAAAACTTCTTTTCTAATTTGAAATGCTGTCGATAATTCCTCATAAGTGGATATTCTTGTTACTTTCATTTTTTTCCGTCCTTTTTGATAAATTTGTCCAGACTTAAAACATAAAAATTTGTTGCAAATGCAATATAATTAGTATAAATTAAATTTATATCAATTTTATAGTAAATGCAACAAAAAATGTGGGTTAAGGAGCTAATCATGCAGGAAATTCTTCGCGAAATTGGAATGATAGCTAGGGCATTAGATTCAATAAGTAATATTGAATTTAAAGAATATGACCTTACAAAAGGCCAGTATTTGTATTTGGTGCGATTATGTGAAAACCCTGGGATCATACAGGAAAAGTTAGCTGAAATGATAAAAGTAGATCGAACAACTGCAGCTCGTGCGATCAAAAAACTTGAAATGAATGGCTTTATTGAAAAGAAAGAAGATAAACATAACAAAAAAATTAAAAAGCTCTTTCCAACAGAGAAAGGGAAAAAAGTATATTCATTTATAAAAAGAGAAAATGATTATTCCAATCTTGTTGCATTAGAGGGGTTTTCTGAAAGAGAAGTAGAATCCATTTTCAATCTTCTTCAAAGGGTGAGGAAAAATATAGAAAAAGACTGGGAATATGTTAAAAAGGGAAACAAGAGAAATTATTGAGATAAAGGAGTGACAGATTTATATGACTATAAATATAAAAAAGTGTACCCTTGAAGATTCAAGTAAACTTCAAGAAATTAGTTATGAAACTTTTAATGAGACATTTAAGCATCAGAATTCACTAGAAAATATGCTTGCCTATTTGGAAAGAGCATTTAACATAAACCAATTAGAAAAAGAATTATCCTATATTACTTCGGAATTCTATTTCGTTTATTTTAATAATGAAGTCGCTGGATATTTAAAGGTCAATTCCGATGATACTCAGTCTGAAGACATGGGTGATGAATCACTTGAAGTCGAGAGGATTTATATTAAGAAGGAATTTCAAAAACATGGACTTGGTAAATATCTGCTAAATAAAGCGCTGGAGATTGCGATCGAACGTAATAAAAAGAAAATCTGGCTGGGCGTATGGGAAAAAAATGAAAATGCGATTGCCTTTTATAAGAAAATGGGTTTTGTTCAAACTGGTGCCCACTCTTTTTATATGGGTGATGAAGAACAAACGGACTTTATAATGACCAAAACATTCATATAAACACTAGGAACTTCTTCAAAAGTATGACTTAGGATTCCCCTTTCAAAAAATCATAACTAATGTGAACATTTGTTAGTTTTTGTAATTTAAATGAAACATTTATCTAAATGTATCGTATTAAAAAGTAGATAAGAGTAGGGGGAATTGGTTTATGAAGAAGATCCTTTTTGGTATAGTCTTAATTTTTTTACTTGCTTCGTGTTCAAGTAAAACATCATTTGAAGATAGAAGTGCTCAGTTACCTGACGAAATTATAAGTGTAATCGAACCATTACCAGATGATATTAAAGATGAAATGCTAATTCCAACGAAGTTGCTTTCAGAAGAATATAATGTGGACTTCGGATACACAACGGAACCAGTAAATGATCCAAATGGGAAAATTGTTCTTACTTATTTTATTTTTGCGGATGTAGATAGTGATTGGAATATTACATTAAATACCTTTCATACTCCTAGTACTCCAAGTCATGAGTCAAAAGATAATGAAACGATGAAACTTAAAAATGGAACAAAAGCCACTTACAGCGAAACCAAGGATGGGTTACAAAGAGGAATTATATGGACTGAAGACGATATTACACACGAAATTACTTTAATAGAAAACCCAGAAAGAAGTGAAACGATATACACAAAAGAAGATTTTATGGAAGTAGTAAACAATTTGAAATAAAACATCTTCAATAGAGAATAAAAAAATACATGAATGAGGTAAAATTAGGATAGGCTTTCAATGGGAAATTTATATATAATCAAACCAATACGAGTAAAAACAATAAGGGGGAAACGAATTTGACTAATGAAATCAGCAATAAAAAGGACTTGTCACCAGAACAACTTGAAGAATTACTCAATGCATTGAAAACACGTTTTGAGAAAAACATACAACGCCATGAAGGTATTGAATGGGCAGAAGTCCAAGCAAAACTAGAAGCAAATCCTGAAAAGTTGTGGTCGCTTAATGAAATGGAAAGAACTGGCGGTGAACCGGATGTTGTTGGCCATGACAAAGAGACGGGCGAATACATTTTTTATGATTGTTCAGCGGAAAGTCCTAAAGGTCGCAGAAGTGTTTGTTACGATCGTGAAGCGCTGGAGTCAAGGAAACAACATAAACCAGAAAATAGTGCTGTTAATATGGCGGCGGAAATGGGTATTGAACTTTTATCGGAAGAACAATATCGAAACTTGCAGAAACTTGGAATTTTCGATAAGAAATCATCAAGTTGGGTGCAAACGCCCTCTGATATTAGAAAACTTGGCGGCGCTATTTTTTGTGATTGGCGCTATGGCCACGTCTTTGTCTATCACAATGGGGCTGATTCCTACTATGCTGCCAGAGGGTTCCGTGGAGCCCTAAGGGTCTAATAGTTCAGACAGCCAAGGAAAGACTTTCATTAAATCAACGGGGCTTTACTTCTGTAAGGAGTAAAGCTTTTTGTTGTTCCACTACCGGCAGGTAATTTAATCTATAAAGGCTATAATAGAAGGAGAGTATGCATGAGAAAAATTCAGCCCTTTTAGTTGGATATAGGAGGGGTTGTAATATTTATTATGTTGATTTTTCTAATTATGATAGTCGAGATGAGAGTACTTGTAAGAAGACAAAAATGGTAAATGATAAGGAAGAAAATTTATGAATACATCTGTATATAAAAGAAAATTAACACCAGACTTAGCTCGAGGTTTTATGTTGTTATTTATTGCATTGGCACATGCAAATCAATTTATATTTTCACCAGAACGAGAAATTACACTTACCGACAAGTTAACGGTATTTATTCGGCAAGTAGTAATTGACGGACGTGCTTTCCCGTTGTTTGCAATCCTTTTTGGATATGGGCTTCACCAGGTATGGAAGGGTCAAGAGAGAAAAGGGATTAGTTGGAAGGATACGAAAAAAATTTTTAGACGAAGAGGAAGTTGGATGTTAGTGATTGGCTTCTTCCATGCAGCTCTATTCTTGGCGGATATTATCGGGGTTTATGGATTTATCGCTCTCCTTTTTGCTAGTTTCTTTCTACGATTATCCAATCGAAATATGATCATAATCGCAGTGTTTTTTCTTATCTTGGTGGGAGTATTTGCTCCAGCCATGCCTAGAGGCTTTGATGCATTAACTATGGAAGTTACCAATTCGGCTACGATTGAAGACCCTATTGAGGCAAGTATGACTCGAATGTTTGATTGGTTGTTTTACACACCTATACTTAGTCATCAGGTTATTCCCGGGGTGCTAATGGGTATTTTGGTGGCACGTTTTCAGTTAATCGATAACCCTCAGAGCCATAAGAGCTTACTTATCAAGACTGCTAGTTTAGGACTTTTACTATCGACAGTGGGTGGAGTCCCGATGGCCCTGATGTCCTCTTTGTATTGGACTAGTTACAATGAGGTATGGGAAGTAACTGCAAAATCGCTTCATACCATCACTGGTTATGCAGGTGGAGTTGGATGGACGGCGCTGATTGGATTGCTCGTCATTAAGCTGGAAGGAAATAGTGGGAGCTTTACACAAGCGATTGCAGCTCTTGGACAACGTTCATTGAGTTTTTATCTCTTTCAGTCTATTGTGTTTGTCTTCCTTTTAGCTCCATATGCTGGTGGGCTTGGTGGACATATTGGTCAATTGGAGAGTGATTTGATTGCGGTGTTCGTTTGGGTTCTTTCCATATTCGTTGCTAATTTAATGCATCAAAGATCTATTAGAGGGCCATTTGAGGCCTTTTTAAGAAATAGATCAGCCATTAAAAACTAAAAATAAGACGGAAAGGTCTAGCTATTTTTATAATAATAGTTCTCTTCCTAACTTAATTATAGCAGATAAAATATGGTCAAAATAGACTGTTTATTCACATTTACAACTGCTAAAATGCAATAGAACCTTACTAAGATCTGTTGGAGGGATAAATTTTTCAAACTCAGTTGGAAACCCAAAAGAAGGTAGGAGAGATGTAGGATGAGTTCTATGGTTCTCAGTTTTCAGGAAATACAAAATACACAACTTTCGCTCGTTGGAGGTAAAGGGTTAAATTTAGGTAAATTATCAAAAATCCAAGGAATACAAGTACCAGAAGGATTTTGTGTAACAACAGAGGGATACAAGAAAGCTTTCGAACAAAACGAAACGTTTCACGCCTTGTTGGATCGACTAACACTGCTAAAAGTAGAGGATCGAGATCAAATCAGTGTTATCTGCAGGAAAGTTCGACAAATCCTTATGGAAGTAGAAATTCCTTCCGATGTTGTGAAAGCAGTTTCTAACTATCTCTCCCAGTTTGGCGATGAACATGCTTATGCAGTGCGTTCTAGTGCGACAGCTGAAGATTTACCACATGCCTCTTTTGCTGGTCAACAAGATTCCTATTTAAATATTATCGGAAAAGAAGCAATCTTGGAGCATATCAGTAAATGTTGGGCTTCCCTATTTACGGATCGCGCAGTAATCTACCGTATCAAAAATGGATTTGACCATAAACAAGTTTCTATATCCGTTATCGTTCAAAGGATGGTATTCCCACATGCATCAGGAATTATGTTTACCGCTGACCCCATTACTTTTAACCGGAAGGTGCTATCCATCGATGCCTGTTTTGGACTTGGAGAAGCATTGGTCTCTGGATTGGTCTCTCCTGATTGTTATAAAGTAAAGGAAGATAAACTCGTCGATATGAGGATAGCAACAAAAAAATTGGCTACCTATGGATTAAAAGAAGGCGGTACAGAGACAAAACAGATTGATCCTAATCAGCAAAAAACGCAAACACTTACTGAACTTCAAATTTTACAGCTATCACGCATTGGAAGACAGATCGAAGCTTATTTTGGCTGCCCGCAAGATATTGAATGGTGTTTGGTTAATGATACCTTTTATATCGTCCAGAGCCGTCCCATCACTACTTTATACCCCATTCCCGAAACAAATGATCAAGATAATCACGTCTATTTATCTGTTGGCCATCAACAAATGATGACCGATCCCATGAAACCATTGGGATTGTCTTTTTACCTGTTAACGACTCCTGCACCTATGCGTACAGCTGGTGGAAGGTTGTTTGTTGATGTTACAAATATGCTGGCTTCACCTAACAGCAGGAAAGCAATAATCGATACCGCGGGAAAATCCGATCCCCTCATAAAAGCCGCACTCATGACCGTTGTAGAGAGAGAGTATATAAAATCGTTACCAAATAATGAAAAAGTACCGAGTTCCATCAGAAACAATACAGATATGTTGGCAGAAATCGAAAACAATCCGACTATCGTTACTGATTTAATAAAGAGTAATCAAACATCGATAGAAAAGTTAAAACAAATCATCCTAACGAAATCAGGACTGGATTTATTTGATTTTATTCTAGAAGATCTCCAAGAATTAAGGAAGATTTTATTTAATCCACAAAGTTCGAGAGTGATTATGGCTGCTATGGAGGCCTCATTTTGGATCAATGAAAAAATGAATAAGTGGTTAGGAGAAATGAACGCAGCAGATCCGCTTACTCAATCGGTAGCAAACAATATTACTTCGGAAATGGGTTTAGCGCTATTGGATGTTGCGGATGTAATTCGTCCCTATCCAGAAGTAATAGATTATTTACAACAGGTAAAAGATGATAACTTTATAGATGAACTGGTTACATTGGAGGGTGGTCAGGAAGCGCAAGACGCAATAATCGCTTATCTAAATAAGTATGGAATGCGATGTGCTGGGGAAATTGATCTGACGAGAACCCGTTGGAGCGAAAAACCAACTACACTATTACCCATCATTCTCAGTAACATCAAAAACTTTGAGCCGAATGCGAGCAAACGGAAATTTGAGCAAGGGCGACAGGAAGCTTTGAACAAACAACAAGAGTTAGTAGAAGGTTTGAAGCAATTACCGGATGGTGAACAAAAAGCCATAGAAACCAAACGAATAATCGACCTATTACGGAATTTCAGCGGGTATCGTGAATATCCGAAATACGGCATGATCAATCGCTACTTCGTTTATAAGAAGGCGTTACTAAAAGAAGCAGACCAACTCGTAAAAGCAAACATAATTCATGAAAAAGAAGATATATTCTATCTTACTTTTGAAGAACTTCGCGAAGTCGTAAGCACAAATAAACTAGATTACCAAATCATCGACAAACGAAAAGAGCAGTACAAATTTTATAAAAAACTAACTCCCCCACGTGTGATCACGTCTGATGGTGAAATCATAGCAGGTGAGTACAACCGAGAAAATATGCCAGCAGATGCGATTGTAGGTCTACCGGTTTCCTCGGGAGTTATTGAGGGTCGGGCACGTGTTATTTTAAAAATGGAAGATGCAAATCTAGAAGATGGAGATATCTTAGTCACAACCTTTACTGACCCAAGCTGGACACCATTGTTTGTATCAATAAAAGGTCTTGTCACCGAAGTTGGTGGACTGATGACCCATGGGGCAGTTATTGCACGTGAATATGGATTACCAGCAGTTGTTGGGGTAGAAAATGCTACCAAACTGATAAAAGACGGACAACGAATTCGCGTTTATGGAACAGAAGGATATATCGAAATAGTGTAATAGGGTAATCAGAAATTTAAGAGCAATTAAAACCGCTTGGATGTGCGTTCAAGCGGTTTTTTTGCGAACCTATAAGATGGTCATTCTTATGTCTTTCGTTTTTGGGGTGAGATAGATCATTATCCTTCTTGAATCAATCCCGCGACTAGTTTTCAAATAGTAAACTATACCAAATAAGAAAAAATACTGAGACATCCAATTTGCTACTAGAGAATCGGTAAGGATTATCCCTGTGGCGGTCATATCTTGTTTTGGTAACGAGGTAGATTAATGGAGAAGGTATTTATTTTTAACAACCAGAATATATATTACACTCTAAAACTAAGTTTAAGGTGGTTTCAAAATGGATAAAAGAGTTGTATTTGACTTTGAAATTGAGTTTACGAATGGTGGTGGAATTCAAGGACAGGAATTCCGTCTTGATATTGATGGTGATGACATTTCTGACGAAGAGTTGGCAAGGTATATCGTCGAAGATATGAGGTTGCTAATGGTAGGAGATGTAAGGATTCTCAACAAGAAAATCATAAATGAAAAACATAAACGAAGAACTGATGGCGAGAAATAATTAATGTTTATTTTACCAAGTTTAAGCTACCGAATAGCTGGCTTTTTCTTTTTTTGGACTAACGTTTCAGGTTAGTTCAATTACCTAAGTCGTATTTTTGTTGAATTCACTATTTGATTAACTTTTTGAAGACATGCTCATAAATAGGTAACTACCGTATATTGTTGATATCTACCTATTAGGAGGATGTGTTTTGTACAACTATCTTAGTCCGTATTTGAATCACTTCATTAACCATTATAACTATGGTACTCAATATCTACATCCAATCACTAAAAGTCCAAACTGGTATAGAAATAATCGCTATGCCACTCGTGTTAAATCATTTTCCAAAGAGGAGGCATCAGCAATCGCTTTACTTTTAGGCATTGATTTTACTAAAAGCAAGTTTGATTTAGATGAGTTTTGGATGGGAGTAAATACAGAGCTTGAACATGGGAAAATATCCAGCCAAACCAATGTTACAGGTGATGATCCTATTATTACTGGGAAAATTGCACTGGCTCATCTTAATGAGTTTCCTGATTACTACAAAAGATTAAAGGTACTTGAGGATGAAGCAAAAGCCTTTTGGAGCAAATGATTTAATTGGATAGCCTATATTTGTAAGCGAGTTTGTGAATTATTGTAATTAATTAATTGGGGCTTTACTTCAAGTAGGAGTAGAGCTTTTCTTGTTCAACAAAGGTTTGATAGTGGAATAGTGGAAATTAAAAAATTCATAAAATATGGAACCTTCTAAAATGAAATTCGTAATAGTAATAAAGAGTGATGATTTATCTTGAAGAGTTTAATAACACCTGGATACTCTTTTTAATTTCTGTATTTACAATGATTTGTTTTTTGATTAAAAGCTACTAATATGTATTCTAATAGGTGGGGGAGATTAGATGGTATGGTTACTCCTGATTGGGGTTATGTCTTGGTTTATTTTATTTTCACGCAAAAAACTCTTAAATTTGGTATTTCTCCAAAAGCAGTCGAGATCAAACCAATAAAAGGGTTGAAAAAACTAAGTGATCATCTGGAACAGTCCATGAGTGAAAGTTATATAAAATACGTAGAAGAGAGGGTAAAGAAAGAAACAAAGTTAAAAGAAAATGAGTACAAGTGGCGTCTACTAGATTTAAAACGCTACTTTATTATGACTTCTCTATTAAAAGAGTCTCCAATGTTTAGTGAAAAAGTTGATGAACACTGGCATCAGATGCTCCTGTTTACCCGTGAGTATGATGATTTTTCAAAAAAAATATTTAGGGAGTGTTCTTCACCACAGTCCAAATATAAAAGAGTCGCCTGATCCGGATTTGCGAGGATTTTTTGATTGGTTGTATTCGGAACTTTTTTACATAAGAAAAGAGAATATCTATCTTTATAAGGGGTTCTTCAGATTCCCTGTACATCCAATGATCATTGATGAATTCAAGAATTTACCAGAAAATGAACTTATAGATCTCTTTTTTAAAAGAGATCTAAAATATATGACTACTGTACTCACACTTATCTCCTCCATGAAAAAAACAGCCAATAGTGTAATGGATTATGAAAAAGGTGTCATACAAGAAAAGATGAAAAAAAGTAAAATACAGAAAGATTACAACTTAATGCTCGTTCCTTTCTTATCTGTTTCTTATTTTCATTATAATGAATTTGCGAGTTACATGAATAGTAGCAGCGCCGGTTCATCAAGTTGTACAAGTTGCGGTGGGGGCGGAGATTAATCAAAAACATGCGAACGGTTCTTCTGCTTCCTTCCTAATCCATTACTACTTTAAAAAGGGAGAGACCAGATTTCGACTTTGAATATTCCTTATTTACGATCTGAATCGAGATATGTACTGTGCTTAGTTATTTAAATAGACTTCTCTCAGACAAACATCTTTTATTAATCTCCTTGTACTCCCAAGGAAATTTACAGTTTTTTCTATGAGGTGATATTATGCACGTAAAAGGGTTGAATCATTTTCTATTTTCAGTTTCTAATCTAGAAGATTCCATTGAGTTTTATAAAAACGTGTTTGATGCAAGGCTGTTAGTGAAGGGAAGACAAACAGCCTATTTTGATTTAAATGGTATGTGGCTTGCTCTTAATGAAGAAAAAGATATTCCTCGCAATGGGTTTATCCAATCGTACACACATATAGCTTTTTCAATAGACGAAGAAGAATTTGATAATGTGTACCATAAACTAAAGGATTTGAATGTAAACATTTTGAATGGACGCCAAAGGGACGAAAAAGATAAAAAGTCTATCTACTTTACAGACCTAGATGGGCATAAATTTGAATTTCATACAGGTACTTTACAAGATCGACTGGATTATTACATAAAGGAAAAGAAACATATGGAGTTTTACGATTAATTGTTTTCAGCGGTCATTGTTAAATGTTCATTTTAAGGCTAAGGATGGGATGAATTAATCTTGAAATAAAAGGACTAATTAAAAATGGAAACGAATAACTTTAAAGTGGTTCCTGAAAAACTGGTAGGGAAGACAGTGGAAGAAGTTGCGATTGCTAATAATGCTGTAGTGATAAAATTTACTGACGGTACATTTTTTGACATCTACTCTTCACAAACATTAAAAACATCAACAAACAATCTGGAAGGTTAAAAGTTTAAAACAATAAGCAAAATTTAACATAAAATAGATGATAAATACTTCGTTAATGATTTTATAGTTTTAGTTATATTTTTATAAAATCAATTAATGCTTCTAAGTTCAAGCTTAGAATTCTTAATTTAATGAACAAGGACATTAATATAGCCTTTTTTTCATACTATATTTTGGAGGTGGAAAAAATGCCAAGAGTATCTTACCGAAGTTCAGACATTGACTTAATGGCCAGGATGATGAGAGCAGAGGCTGAAGGCGAAGGAAAACAAGGAATGCTATATGTTGGGAATGTAATTGTCAACCGAGTTGTCGCAGAATGTCCAGACTTTAGAGCATTGACAAATATTGAGCAAGTCATTTTTCAAGTACAGGGAGGAAATTTCTCATTTGAAGCGGTTCAAAAAGGCAATGTATTTTATCAAAGAGCAAGAGAATCTGAAAGAAGATTAGCAAGACAGAATGTGCAAAATTGGAGAGAACACCCAGCGAAATATTCTCTATGGTACTTTAATCCAACTGGTCCGTGTCCTCCAACATGGTACGACCAACCTTTTACTGGTCAATTTAAAGAACATTGTTTTTATGAACCAAAACCAGGAACATGTGATAGTGTTTATAGAGGATGACAAGTTTGCTTTTTGGGGCACGATTCGAATAATTGAAGAATTTAATTAAAGTACGGGGGATTTTCTTAAATTACTTGCAGCAAACATGAAGGATATTGGTAAGCTAAAAAAGTAAATACAAAATGTCTGTGTTTTATGGTATAATATTTAGTATACAAATAAATAGCGAAAATTTTTGGAGGAGCCTGTCACCAAGGGATAACTATGCCCTTGGTAACAGGCTCCTTTTGTATGTCATTTTAAGTTTGAATCATTAATGAGAGGTGGAATCAAAATGTTTATACTTCAATTAGCACTTATTATCATTGCAGCAAAAATTGCAGGAAGTTTGAGTGTGAAATTTGGTCAACCTTCCGTACTGGGAGAAATTATTGTCGGGGTTTTATTAGGACCATCTGTTTTTGGACTTATCAGTGCCACAGATACTTTATCAACATTTAGTACGATTGGTGTTATATTGTTAATGTTCATTGCAGGATTAGAGACTGATCTTGATGAATTTAAACGATCTGGAAAATCATCCATCATTGTAGCTTTTGGCGGAATTATCGTTCCATTATTATTAGGATATTTTGCAGGGGTAATAATGGATTTATCTAATCTACAATCTTGGTTTTTAGGTGTTATGCTATCAGCTACAAGTGTAAGTATCTCTGTGCAGGCACTTAAAGAAATGAACCAGCTAAAAACTCCTGAAGGAACGACTATATTAGGTGCTGCCGTCATTGATGATGTTGTTGTCATGGTCATTTTAGCCTTCCTTATGAGTTTTGCTGGTGGCGGGGAAGTATCTCTATCAACATTGGTAATAAAGAAAGTATTGTTCTTTATTGTAGCGATAGTAATTGCTTGGAAAGTTGTTCCGTGGGTAATGAATAAATTCACAAAATTGCCTGTTAGTGAAAGTGTTATTTCGACCGCTTTAATTATTTGTTTTGTATTTTCTTTTGCAGCTGAATATACTGGTGTTGCCAATATTATTGGAGCATATATTGCTGGTATTGCCATTGGCTTAACGAAATTTAAGCACGAAGTTTTTGAGAAAGTTGAAACAATTAGTTACTCTATT
Source organism: Neobacillus sp. CF12 (assembly GCF_030348765.1). Classification (GTDB taxonomy): domain Bacteria; phylum Bacillota; class Bacilli; order Bacillales; family Cytobacillaceae; genus Neobacillus. The sequence goes on from NZ_JAUCEU010000007.1 coordinate 115,622, forward strand.
TTTGTTCCCGTATTCTTTGCCTACATCGGTATATCGGCGGAATTTACTGGCATTCTAGAAAATTTAGGTCTTATTATTTCCCTTAGTATCTTAGCTGTCTTAACAAAATTTGTAGGTGCAGGTCTCGGTGCAAAACTTTCTGGATTTGGGTGGAATCGTTCAATGGGAATTGGTTCGGCAATGGTATCACGTGGTGAAGTTGCATTAATTGTTGCGGCAATGGGCTTATCAGCGAATCTAATTACTCAAGATTTATTTGCTACTGTCATTGTTGTTGTTATCGTAACAACGGTTGTTACTCCTCCAATGATGAAATGGTTTTTCCAATCGAAGAAGCAAACTAAATCTGTTCTCAACTATTAAGGTATCCGTAAAAAAGTCAGCTCTATTTAGAGGCTGACTTTTTCTAACTTAAAATTTCAATATAGATTCTTCAGTTAGAGGCGGCGAATAAGTCATCTCTGTTTTCTTTATAAATAACAAGAAGCTAAGTTGATGTGTGGAGCTTAACCTTAAATATTAAGTGAATTGATTTATTTAATACTAAAGTTAACTTATTGAATTAAATTATTAATTTTTATAAATAATTTTAATTTTTTGTTTGAAAATATAAAAATATGATGTATGATATGATTAACTAAAAGAAAGGAGAACAGTATGGCTTATCCTTTACTTACTAATTGTCCTGTTTGCAGCAAAGCGCTTAAAATTACTAAACTACAGTGTACCCATTGTCAGACAACGGTAGAAAATGAATTTGAAGTTTCAAGACTGGCTGCTCTCGGTCAGGAACAGCTTCATTTTATTGAGATTTTTCTAAAATGCCGTGGAAATATCAAAGAGGTCGAGAAGGAACTCGGGATTTCCTATCCGACTGTCAGAGGAAAATTAGATGAAATTATCTCTACTCTGGGATATTCTTCTCAAAAGAGACCGGAAGTGGATAAGAAAAAAATTGTATCGTTATTGGAAAAAGGCGAAATTACGGCTGAGAAAGCCATTCAGTTATTAAAAGAGGGGGAAGAATAATGAAGGATGAAATTTCGAGAGTTTTAACGCTGGTAGAGGAAGGAAAGATTGATAAGGAAAAAGCAAGTGAATTAATTTCTATTTTACAAGGTAAAGATCAGCCAGAGGCCGTGACAATAAGAAAAGAAGTCCCTTTTGGAAATAAAATGTTAAAGATTCGTGTGACCTCCGAAGAAGGTGATAATGTCAATGTTAATTTACCGATTAATCTGGTAAAGGCTGTTTTAAAAGTAGGTACAAATATCGCAGAAAAAATACCTGAGGCAGAAAAATATGTAAAAGATATTAACGTTGACCTGCTCATCGAAGCAATTGAAAACGAATTGGATGGTGAGATTGTTAACATCACCTCGGCCAATGGTGATAAAGTTTTTGTGGTGATTGAGTAGATTATGTTAAAAGTCAGGGTAAAAGCAAAGGATATACGATTCTCCATTCCCGTTCCTTATTCAGCTTTAAATTTGGTTAGTTTGATTATTACATCCAAAAGGATTAATCGCTTAATAAATAAAGCAATTGAAAAGGATGGAAGCAGCAAATTCCTCTTCCCGGAAATTGAAAGAAAAGATTTGAAAATCTTGCTGCAGGGATTATCTAAGCACAGTGGATTGATCCTTGTTGAAACGAAATTGAAGGATGGAACTGAGGTAGTAGTAAAGCTTTAAAAAAATAGAAACAGCTTTGTCTTTCTGGTTTTCTGTTCAGTACCAATGCTGATTATTGCACCCATTTTCCACTAAGGGACGCTTTTCTTTAATAAGAAGGCGTCTGTTTTTCTATGGTATCTAGTGTTTATTCCTTATCCAACTAACAACCACGTAAAGAATAAGCAATATTCCCCCCAACTCGATAGCATGGTCGGCAAAGTTAAGAATTCCACCAGAGCGAACGATAAAATCTGTAACCTGCCCAAACAATAGTCTATCAATTCCATTCCCAATTCCACCACCCACGAGGAATCCAAAACTACTATCGATGAGACAACCCTTCATATCTCCGGTTCTGCGAATATATAAAACTCCTATCACAAACAACACAGCCATTATTCCGAAGAGCCGTGCATTGCCAGGAAATAAACCTCCTGCCATCCCGCTATTTTCAATGTGTGTGAGTTCGATTCCCCACAATGAAAATTCCTCATTGATGTCAATGTAGGCACGAATGAGGTATTTAGAAAGTTGGTCCATCACGATAACGACGATTGCAATTAAGTAAAACAGCATAAATGGTCCTTCTTTCATCTGGAATATGATCCTAATGTTAGTATAATTGAAAGCATTTTACTATTATTTAGGTTTGAAAGTATCGACGTTACTACTAGAAGTGGAGACGTTTTTTTGCTATGTTAAATAAAGCCAGCTCAAATTAGTAGGTATTGGCTGCAAGAGTGGATATAAATCAAATTAGGATTTCTATGGCAAAACTATGGAACATTGCAATTGTTTATACTGTTTTTTGGAGGTGTGTAATGATTCATATAGAAACACCAAGATTGCAATTACGTGACTGGGAAGAAACAGACTTAAAGCCATTTAGTCGACTAAATGCAGATGAAAAGGTAATGAGGTATTTTCCTAAAAGCTTATCAACTGAAGAAACTAATGTGTTTTATCAATCAATTATAGATGAAATTAAAGAATGCGGATTTGGGTTGTACGCTGTAGAAGTAAAAGAAACGAAAGAGTTCATCGGGTTTATCGGATTTCATAAGGCAACCTTTCAAGCGGATTTTACCCCTTGTGTAGAAATTGGATGGCGATTGAAAAAAGAGGCCTGGGGAAAAGGATATGCCACAGAGGGAGCGGCAGCTTGTTTACACTATGGATTTAAGGAATTGGGCTTTAGTGATATTTATAGTTTTACAGCAGATGTTAATACACCTTCGAAAAACCTAATGGTGAAGATCGGTATGAGTTTTATAAAATATTTTCATCACCCGAAAGTGGAGAGCAATAGCCCTTTAAATAAACATGTTTTATATCATATAAAGAAAAAGTAAATCTAACTCAGCAGAATCTAATGTGCTTTGCCATAATAGAGACCTGTTCAAAATCGTTAAAACTTTGAAAGGTCTCCTTATTAAATGGAAATTTATAAATGCAATAATTCCTAAAATCTATATTTTAATAATGTTTTGAAAAAAATGCTGCACAGAAGGGCATCTCTTTCAGTGTTTAATTCACACTACGCACATGCAGATTGACAGCAAGGGTAAACAGTAGTTTGGTTATGAAGATTAATTTCTTCTGAATCATGAACAAAATGCTTCCATGAATCTTTAGATGACTTTCAATTTCTTCCTGACGTAATTTCATCATTTGAAATACTGAATACTCATTAAACATGAATAATTCCTCCTATTAATCAAATAATATTGATATATTAATCAAAAAAAATTGATGTATTGATTAAAAAAATTTAACAGGTTGGTTTGAATACGCAGCAAAGTTCATGCGACAACAGATGATTGAGTTCATCTTGATTCAATTGGTAATAACTCCATGTCCCTCTTGTTTCTTTGGTGATAATGTTGGCATCTAATAAAATCTTTAAATGGTAAGACAGCTTAGATTGAGCCATATCGACCATTGGTGCAAGATCGCATACACACATCTCACCTTTTTGAGTCAAAATATTCATAATCTGTAATCTCTTTTTATCAGCTATGGCTTTAAATTTTAACTCATACTTTTCAAAGAATGAATCCATTGATATATCTTGTAATTGTATTTCTTCCTTCACGATTTTCACCTACTTTTTAAATCAAATAAACTTGATGTGTTAATCATATATCCAATGATTTCATGTGTCAATCCTTTTAATCAAAAAAAGTTGATTTAGGTAAAGGCCCATATATATAGATAAATTAAGTAAAATTCCGATTAATTTATTTATCAATTTTTTTTGATTTAATGGTTGAAATTAGAAATTGTTGCTAATATACTTAAATTATAAATCAAAAAAAGTTGATTTAGTACTTTTAAATCAAAAATATTTGATTATGTAAAACATTAAAGAAAATATTGGAGGGTTTTATTATGAAAATGCATGTTGGGATCAATGTTACAGATTTAAATAAGTCGATTGAATTTTATTCAAAGGTTTTCAATGCTGAGCCAGTAAAAATTAAGATAGACTATGCAAAATTTCTACTCAATAATCCAGGCTTAAACTTCACCTTAAATCTAAAGGACGAAGTGTCAGGAAACCAGGTGGGACATTTTGGTTTTCAAGTTGAAAGTCTAAAAGAAGTCCACGAACATAAAGAACGTTTAGAAAAATTAGGTTTCTTTGCGAGGGAAGAGATGGATGTTACCTGTTGCTATGCAACTCAAGATAAATTCTGGGTAACGGATCCAAACGGAAACGAGTGGGAATTCTTTTACACAAAAGGGGATGTTGAGAGTATAACAACAGATACAGCATGCTGCACTAAACAGCCAGAAAAGAATGAAGTTAAAACCTCTTCAGCATGTTGTGCTAACGGGTGAGATTTGTTAATATTTTTGTGTAATGTATAGCAATAATGTATAGCAATAAGTAAGCACTCTGGGGATTTTTGAAATAAGAAGCCTTCTAAAACAGATAAAGGTTTCTTGAGTTGACCCAGTTATCATAATCAAAAAGAAGAAGCTGAAATAAACTTTTTCAGCTTCTATTTTATTTCTTACATGATTTTTATACTAATTGGATAAAGATAAGGTGTTTCAGGTTCATTAATTTTCTTCCAGCCTGTAATTTTGATAAGTGGAAGTTCAGTCCCATTGTATGAAGTGACATCCAAAACACCTTCTGCTTCAATCCATGTATCATTATCAAGGGAAGGAGCCTCTGGAAATTCGGAAAGAAATCCGATTATACTGGCATCAGCAATACAATGGGTGATTAAAAACCTGGAAATGATAAGCTGGTTCTGGGCTATTTCTTTTTCTTTATATACAAATCCTTTTAATTTGATCTTTTTTCCTTTATATTTACCAACATCCATACCTATCTCATCGTAAAAAGCCGCATACACGGAATCGTTCATCTCAATCTTGTTTTTTAGTTCTAACTGTTTAACAAGATCATTATATTCTTCCTCCGAAATTACCTTTTCATTTTCCAAATTAATAGGATCTTCAGGACCATCATCCAGTGAAATTTCTTCCTGACTGTTTATATTTTTTTCGTCCTTTTGTGGAGCCGTTTCGTGGCCTAACGTGTTTTTTTGTTTTAGAGATATTTGTTTTTGGTTAGATAAAATCAGCATAGCACCTTTTTTATCGGCTATCGAGGCATCGAGCACCTTGGGAGGTAGGAGAAATCCAGTGACCAAAGGGAAAATGATGACTAAATATGCGATTACTTTTGTTGTATTTAATGGAGCATGCCCATGATCGTGGTGACAAGAATGGTCTTCGTGATGACAATCATGGAGACTTTTTTTCTGGGTGGACCATACTCTAGTAACTTGGATAAAAAATAAAATCAAAAAAATGATGGAAGCGATTTGGCTTAATCCTTCATATTTTGGATTAATAAACTTGGAAATATCCCCGCTCTGATGCAGCTTGAGGAGCATCGTTGAAAAACCTAGTAAAATAAATGCTCTAAACGCCTGCTGAAAATGCAATTGCATGCCTCTTCCTCCCTTAAATAAAGTTCTGTACCAGCATTAATGTAAAAAAGACCATTGTAATGATTAACGCCAAAACAACCAAAACAAACTTCATTCGAAATACGCTGAGCATCATAACTGTATTTTTTAAGTCCATCATTGGTCCGAAAATTAAAAAGCCAAGGATGGAGGTGGAAGGAAAGATGCTGCTAAAGGAAGCACCGATAAAAGCGTCTGCCTCAGAACAAAGGGATAAAATGTAAGCCATCCCCATCATGACTAGCAACGAGGATGCGGGACCATTTCCAGTTTCTAATAAAGCTTTAGCCGGCATATAGGTTTGTACGGAAGCGGCAATAAAAGCTCCTATTACAAGATATTTTCCCATATCAAAAAATTCATCAATCGAATGTGTCAGCATGGACCAAAATCGATTCGTAAAGGATTGTTGTTTTGTTTGTGAAAGGGAGGAGTGTAACTTTATAGTTGCTTTTAGTTGGTTTCCTTTAAAAAGCCTACTTACTGCAAAAGCCACTAAAAGGGCAATAAGAAAACCTAAACCCATTCGCAATCCAGCCATTTTCACGCTGTTTCCAAATGCCATGTATGTAGAGGCAATGACAACAGGGTTGATAAGGGGACCTGTTAACATAAAGCCAATTGCTGCATGAATGGGGACTCCTTTTGCTATAAGCCTGCGTACGATGGGAACGATTCCACATTCACAGGCAGGAAAAAGTGCACCAACAATACAACTCACAATGACAGCCATTCCTTTGTTTTTAGGAATCCATTTTTGGATATGATCCTCGGTAACAAAGATTTGTATAAAACCTGCAATGAGAACCCCTATTAAAACAAATGGAAGTGCTTCTATTAAAATACTGAGAAATATGGTGTTTAGATTTAATAGAGACGATGGAAGAGCCAATGGAAGTTTATATTCGCTACTGAAAGAAAGAAGTAGAAGAGCAAGTCCAATCATGAAAAAACCTGTTATATCGATAATATTACTTCTAAGAATGCGAATCATGTTTACCTCCTGATTTTATTCGAGTCATTTGTTTCTCCATAAATATATTTCACAGTTGATAGAGTATGAGTAAATTAAATAATAGGTTTTATAGAAAATCCCTGCCGCAAGAAATCAGGCAGGGATGTAAGAGGACAAAGGTGTAGTAGATTTGTTTGTGAGTTAATCGTTCAATGCAGTCTTGATGGTTGCTAAGTTCTTCCTCATAATGCTGAAGTAATCTTCTTTTTGCTTGATATCCTCCTCTGTTACAGCCTCCAGATTATGAAGAATAAGAGATTCTGCCCCTATTTCCTTTTGGATGACTTCCGCTACCTTTGGAGAAACATTCTGCTCAAAAATGACATACCGAATGTTGTGTTCTGTTGACTCAGTAATGATTTCTTGCAATCCTTTTTGGGAAGGCTCCTGTGTTGGTGATAAGCCTGAAATAGGAATTTCTATTATGCCATACCGTTTTTCCCAATAGCCGTAGGCTGAGTGAGCAACTAATATATGTTTCGTATTCGAGCCCTCGACTGTTTGCTTAAATTCTTGATCCAAATTTTCAAGATCACTTTTTAATTGATTGAAATTTGCTTCAAACTCTGATGCATGTTCAGGCATTAACTCACTCAAAGAATTTTTAATGTTGTTTGCCAGGTTAATAGAAAGTAGAGGATCTAACCAAACATGAGGGTCCACGTCTCCATGTTCATGTTCTTCTTCCGTATGAGAATGCTCACTGGTTTCACTTTCGTCTCCATGTTCCTCTGTTTGTGTACTTTCCTCTTCATGGTGTTCCTCTTCAGAATGAGTGGATTCAATGAGTTCAATTCCCTCAGCAGCTAGAAGAATTTCAACATTTTCCTTTTTTAAGGCTTCAGCAGCTTCTTCTGCAAACCCTTCAATTCCAACTCCTGTATAGATAAATAAATCCGAATTGGCAAGTGCAACCATGTCTTTCGTAGAAGGCTCAAAGGAATGGGCATCAACATTTGGAGGATAAATACTTTTTACTTCGACGTAACTTCCTCCAATTTTTTTCGTGAAATCTTCAAGTGGATAAATGGTCGTATAGACTGTCAGAGAGTTTTTTTCTTTGTTTCTTTCAGTTTTTACAACTTCTTTGGATCCACAACCTGTTAACATAAGACTTAAAGATAGAACAGAGGTAGATATAAGTGTAGATAATTTCATAGAATAACTCCTTTAATCTAATATTATTTTATAGAATGCGCTAAAACGAAATTGTTACGTTTTACATTCTAAAATAAATCTATGCATTTGTAAATGATTTTAGTAATCATTTCGATTTATTATTTTGACAAGAAGTTTTGAAGATTTGCAGGGGAAATCCTTGCAGAGCTTTTTTAGAATTAAATAGTTTCTAATCAATAGAGATTTATGCTACGATAACAATTATTAGAGTGCTATTACTATATAAGTGTTTTTTCGGGGGAGTAAGATGAAACGTTACAGATTTCTTCAACCGCTGACTGCTATATTCGTTCCTTACATGATTTTTGAAGCCTTTAATCTGGGGTTATTTAAGGATGTATTAATCAATATTCCGATTGGCCACTTTTATATTGTTAGCCTTGTTTCGATCCTAGCCAGTTTAATTTCTTTTGCAGTTGGGATAGCCGGAAGAAGAATTCGGAATATCAAAATTAGTTTTCTAGCTTTATCCTTCGTGTCTCTCGGGTTAATGTTTTCGGTACATGGGCTGTCTACTCCTAATTTCTTACATGGTTATACCCATTTACCTGGAATATCTGCACAATTAAGCATGCTATTGGCAACCTTCTGGATTTGGCTGTCATCGTTGTCATCTGATCATTCCATTGTTCAATTTTTTTCAAGGTTCCAGCGTTTTCTGCTCCCAATATGGACGGTGGCTTTAAGCATTTTTTGTATAATAGGCATGATAAATCCGCACATAGTGGATATAGTTCCATTGAATTCAGAACCTCTGAATCTTATTTTGACAATCGTAATCTTATTATTAAATGGCATTACGATTTATAACTATTATCAATCTTACCGGTATACGCTGTTTCCATTACAAATAGCGATTGTTTATAGTGCTGGCTGGATCATGGTCTCTCAGTTAATTATGGTGAGAGGTGTAATGTGGAATTTCAGCTGGTGGATCTATCACCTCTTATTATTTGCATCGATGATCGTGATGATTATCGGTTTGGTTAGACAGTATGCAGTAAAAGGGACACTTACTGAATCCATTCGTTCCTTGTTTACTGACGACCCTTTTGAACGAATAACGAACAGCATTTCACCTAGTGTCAAAGCTTTGGTTACTGAAACGGAAAAGAAAGATACCTACACGGCGGGGCATACCTTTAGAGTTACGATGTATGCTTTAAAACTTGCAGAAGAACTGCAATTGAAACCCGAACAGCTTCGCGCTATTGTTCAAGGGGGACTTGTTCATGATGTAGGAAAAATTCGTATCCCTGATGAAATTCTTAATAAGCCGGGAAAACTCCTTAATGATGAAAGGGTTCTAATTGAACAGCATCCTGTATTTGGCTATGATATTTGCAGGAATCTTGGATTCATGCAGGAAGAATTGAGTATCATCCGGTCCCATCACGAAAAGTGGGATGGAAGTGGATATCCGGACGGACTAAAAGAGAATGACATCCCTTTCTTTGCCAGAATAGTAGCAGTTGCAGACGTATATGATGCTCTAACTTCAGAACGTTCTTACCGAAAAGCATGGACACACTCCGAAGCCATGAAGTATCTAAAAGAAAACAAGGGAACCCATTTTGATCCTCAATGTGTTGATGCATGGGAGCAACTTTGTTTAAGGAATCCATCCGTTTACAAATACCCATCAAAGGCTATTAAGGAGGAAACAACCATACAGAAGCTTTCTTTATTTTAGGCTTTGTTAAATAGTATTGTTGTTTTTTAGGCAAAAAATATGGGAACGTCTGATTTGGACGTTCCCGTTCTTATTCCGTTAAAGCACCCGTTAATGAAATAAAGTAATTTATTTATTATAATCTTACCAGTGTACTTGAAGTTTATTACCATTTGGGTCATAAAAGTGGAAAAAGGCATGACCATTATCTTCTTTTATATCCTCGACCTTAACTTGATTATCAATTAAGTGTTGATGAAATTTAGATAATTCTGGACTTGTAAAGCCAATGCTAAATTCTTGTTCATTATCAATTGTAAAATGTGCAAATGTTTCATCTTCGGTAGGAACTAAGATAAGTAAGAAAGGTCCTTCATTTACTTTTAAAATTGCAAGTTCCTCAGTATTGTTTAGTAACTGGAGCCCTAATACATCTCTATACCATTGTGCAGACAGTTCTAAATCTTTTACAGGAATTCTAATATAATGTACTTGTTCAATAAATGATTTACTCATAGCCTTCTCTCCTTTATTTAATCCGGTATATCAAATAGTTCCCTTTCTACATACCTTTTTCCTTCCGATTATTGATTTAACCTGCCCTTTAACGGAACAATAAACTTCTTATTATTCGGAAAATTCTGATAACATTAGTTTATCATAAGTTATGTTAACTGAGAAAGAACAACTGTCTAAAACCATTTTGGTTATCGTAAAGTTATCTTTTATATGTTTGATGGTGTCTAAGAATTGGAACCAGCTCAAATAATGGTCTAGATATTTAGTCGCTACACCATTAAAACGCTCCATCCAGCTCTTTAAACGGCTGTGATAACTATTTACATTCTGGATATGATAAATTCCTTTAACTCCCTCCCTACCATTTGCTTTAAAGCGGGTAATTTTAGTCTACCCATTATAGAACAACTGTTCGAGAAAATCAAATAACAACATTATTCTTTAACAAAGCCTTATTTTAAAAAGAAAGCAATAATCCATATGTGAATTTTGAGCTAATCGGTAGGGTACTGGTTAGCTTTTTTAATTGAATGCAAGGAACATTAATAGTTTGTTGTTAAAAAAATTACTTCGTAAAGTGTTGACAATCTAAATGAATATATGATAAATTTATCTCGAGTTAAAGATAAATGAATTCGAGGTAATTAATTGAACAATCACTTCGGATTCGAAGATAAAAGCTGGTTTGCCTTAATTTTAAAATATGAGGGTAAACAATTTTTTTTGAATATATGTCTCGATTTCGAGATAAAAAACACAAATGGGGGAATTTAACATGGCAAAATGGACAGTAGACCAATCACACTCAAGCGTAGGATTTGAAGTAAAACACATGATGGTGTCAAAAGTAAAAGGACAATTTGAAACTTATTCAGCGGAAATAGAAGCTGCAGATTTAACAGATTTAACATCAGCTTCAATCGCATTCAAATTTGACGTTGCGAGCATCAACACACGTAGTGAAGACCGTGATAACCACTTAAGATCTGCAGATTTCTTTGATGTAGAGAATAACCCAACAATTGAATTTACATCAACAAGCATTACAAAGGATGGGGATGAATATAGCGTAACCGGTGATTTAACGATTAAAGCTGTAACAAAACCAGTTACGTTTGCTGTTGAATTTAATGGTAAGGGTAAAAACCCATGGGGCGTAGAAGTGTACGGATTTGAAGCAGAAGCAAAAATTAACCGTGAAGAATTCGGTCTTACTTGGAATGCAGCGCTAGAAACAGGCGGCGTACTTGTAGGGAAAGACATCAAAATTAAAGTTGAACTAGAAGTTAACCCAGCGGCATAATTTTAATTAGTGGCAAGGTCATTATAAAAACCAAAAACCAATTCGAGCACTGTATTAATAGTGCTCGGATTGGTTTTTTAGTATTTATAGAGTAATAGGAATGGGTTACTTTTCTAAAGATCTTATTACCTGCCTAAATGAGTCCTCTACCTGCGAATTTTTTGTTAACCTGTATTGGAAATATTCCCTTAATCCACTAGAGATAGTTTCATAGACAAATTTAAGATAACTCAAACATATAACTTGTCCTAACGAAATATAGATATAAAGGAGTGATTCTTTTGTAATATTAGATGGGAGTGAGACGTAATGTACTTCAGTAAAAAAACGATTACCATTTTGTTAAGTGTGATAGTATTGATTTTCTCAGGTGTTGGTGTTTATGCGGCTGCGCAACAGAATGATGGCAGCCAAATTCTCTATGCGTGTAAGAAAGATAATGGACAACTTCGTTTGGTTGACCAAAACGCATCATGTGGTCCTAACGAGGAAAAGATATTCTGGAACGTAGAGGGACCTGCGGGACCAATGGGAGCACAAGGACCTGCAGGCAAGGATGGGATAGATGGCAAAGACGGTGCGGCGGGGCCACAGGGACCTCCAGGAGTTTCATTGCCTGTAGGTGACGGGAATTCTGTACTTAATTATGATGTTTATATGAAATTGGGAACAATCAAAGGGGAATCGGCAGCTGAGGAATATCCAGATTGGATCTTGCTAACTGGAGTGGAGTTTGATGCTTCTCAAGTTGTTAATACAGGAGGAGGCGGCGCAGGCAGTACAGGGAAAGCCTCCATCAATGAGTTTGTAGTCAAGAAAAGTTACGATTCTTCTTCTATCTCAATATTTCAAGATATGCTTTTAGGGAAACATATTGCTGATTGCCAAATCGTGTTCGTGTCACGCGGGGAAGTACCAACTCCTATTATCACGATTGAATTAACCGAAGTCCTAATCACAAATTATAACTTTGATAATGCGTTTGAAACCATTGGATTAAATTTTGCCAAGATAAAGTCGACCTACAATGGAGTAAATCCTCCGATTGTAGGCAATTTTGATTTCAAGACAAACAAATAGGTCGAAAGGAAGAACCTGTGGATTTATCTCAGGTTCTTTACTATATTGTAGGGTCCAAGGAAAAACAAATATGGAATTTCAGTATATGGGATCGTTATTTCACCCTCAAGTAATAGGGTAGATTCGATTTGAATAAAGGGTTAGATAAGTATTTAGAGAATATATAAAAAAATGTTATGGCGAGGTGAAGGTATGAATATAGGTAGAGAGTATTTGAAAACAGTAACACAACGCTTTACGGATGCAAAGATAACCACTGAAAAAGCAATTGAGCAATTAACCGAAAGAGAATTATTTTGGTCTCCGAATGAAGAGTCCAATAGTATTGCAATTATTATAAAACACATGAGTGGTAATATGGTTTCACGTTGGACTGATTTCTTTACATCTGATGGGGAAAAACCGTATCGAAATCGTGATGATGAATTTGTGGAAGATAGTAAAACGAAGGAACAAGTGATGGAGCTGTGGGAACTTGGATGGAATACCTTTTTTACTGCATTGAAAGATATTGACGAAGAACACCTCTTAAAAACAATTACCATCCGAAATGAACCTCATTCTGTTATAGAAGCGATTGAACGCCAAATGTACCATTATTCTTACCATGTTGGGCAAATCATTTATATCGCAAAAAATTTAAAATCTAGTGATTGGAAGTCCCTAACGATTCCTCGAAAAAGTAAATAATCGCTTTAGAGTAATAGTAAAAGTAGGAGGATAATATGGAATTTTTTGGATTATTATTAACGATGGTGCCGTTGGTCCTACTCGCTTTTATTTTCAACTGGGTACATACTTTAAAATCAACTCCTATAGGCAAATTCAACAAAATGAAGAGATTATTTCATTGTTAAAAGAACTTTGTAAAAAAGAGTAGGTGCTTATACATTTAACTAGTGTGTTGATCCAATAAGGATTAATGCACTTTTTTGTTGAAATTTTATTTCTATAATGGTTCAAACTAAATGATGTGATTTTAACTTGTTAGAAATGCATGTATGGATCCTTTATCACGCAACCCTATAGTTACTTGTTCTTGACAAGCAACCCTGTGGTTGCTTATACTTTATATATGAATTGGGACAAAGAAGCTATATTCAAAGCACTTGGCGACTCGACTCGGAGGCTTATGTTAGACGAACTATCCGAACAAAACGAGCAGACGTTGTATGAACTTACGGTACGTCTCATTATGAAGCATGACCTTGCAATTTCACGACAAGCGATAGCTAAACATCTTTCGGTTTTGGAAGCTGCAGGGCTCGTAACATCAGAAAGAAAGGGAAAATACCGAGTAATAGTATTCATTAGAGAACCACTAAAAAATTTGCTTAAAGGATGGATAGATTAGTTTTATAAAACGGAACAGGACATCCGGCAATGTGTAAGTTGTTTCTGACAGATTGTTAACAAATCAGAATAATTCACCAACTATCAAAGGAGACAAAAACATTATGAAAATCATTGTTACTAGTATATTTGTAAACGACCAAGATAAGGCACTAAATTTTTATTCAGAAACACTCGGATTTGTAAAGAAGCATGACGTTCCAACAGGAGAATATAGGTGGATTACGCTAGTTTCATCCGAGGATCAAACAGGGACCGAGCTTTTACTTGAGCCGAATAACCATCCAGCCGCAAAAGAATATCAAGAAAAGTTATTTGCAGAAGGCATCCCAGTAACCATGTTTGGGGTTGCAGATATTCACGCAGAGTACAATCGATTAGTGGAAAAAGGCGTCAAGTTTACTATGGAACCGACAAAAATGGGCGAATTAACAATAGCAGTCTTCGATGATACATGCGGCAATCTTATTCAGATAATACAGCAGTAACTTCATGTATAAATAACCAAGTTCAATCGACTTAATTGATATGTTTTGAGTTGGGGTAGTATTTTATCAATCACCTTAAATAACCCTGTCCTAATCATAGGACAGGGTTATTTAAGGTTTAATGAATAAATGGCTATTCGGCACATTCCCAAATCGCTTTACCTTGTAGTGTGAAAATGCCGTTTTCTTTTGTTCTCGCAGAATTTATCATGGCTTTAGCCAATATTTCTGTCGGCAGCGGGTTTTGCGAATGAAAAATCCCTATTTTATTAAAAAGCTGTATGGCTTTCAGTCCGGCAACTTCAGCTGTTCTATCACTATTTTTTCGTATCAATACTGGCGGGTTAAAGATTGTTAGCTTTGGAAACCCTAAAGATTTTACAGCTTCTTCTAACTGCCCTTTCATCCTAGTATAAAAGAAACGAGATTTAGGAGAAGAAAAACCCGAAGATACCAATACATAGTTATTCACATTGTTTTCTCTGGCAAGTTTGGCAAACTGGAATTGATAATCGTAATCAACTTTCCATTGAGCTTCTTTACTGCCTGCCGCTTTAAGGGTAGTTCCCAAACACGAAAATAAAACATCCCCCTTCACTAAATGCTTCCATTGTTCTGGTTTATCAAAGTCAATAACATGTACCTTTAATTTTTTATGTTGGATATCCAGATCACGTCTAACAAAAATATCTACCTGATGAAAAGAATCGTCTTTTAACAATAAATCCAGCAAGTCTATTCCTGTGGCCCCAGTTGCTCCTATTACTAATGCGTGCATTTTATTCTTCTCCTTATTGTAAAATATCGTCTTTCTGAAATTAATTTTCGCGTTCGTTCTAAGATAAATAGTAAAGAGGGCCCCTTAGTAAAATTTGCAACTAAAAATTTCTCATAAGTAATTTTAACAGAACAAACTTCATTTCTACAAAGAGGAAGAGCCAGATCATCTTATGAATAACAAAATAAATTACAGAACTTATTAGTTCATTTAATTAGGAGAGGAGTCCATTAACGGGTGTGTTTAACTAGAATACCTAAGCCTATATTTTAGAAATTCGGAAGGGGTGAGAACAGAAAACGTATCATATGGAAATTCAAATAGGAATAGTACCTTACTAGATTAAATAAAATGATAATAGGAAGAAATGAGGTGGTTTTATAATAGAGAAACTGAGAAAAATTAATATGAAAACTGCTGTATGTATGGGGATTATTTTTTACTCTTTGACTATCTTAATTCATGTTCTAATTCTCAGCGGCATTATTCCATTCACATGGGTTAATGGCCGCTACGCAGCTGCCAATATCTATTATCAATATCATTATTTCTATTAGTGGAGGAGCGTTTACGCTGTTTGTTGGCAGAATTATACTATATACATACAAAAGAGTAATAACCGTTATATGCTGCATTTTTGTTGTACTTTGGTCTTTTGGGTTTATACAACAATTGTTTGGAACACCTTTTGAAAAAATGGTTTGTTCGTTAATTTTGTTCCTTGGAGTTATCTCGAACTTACGTATGGTGATTGAAAAAAGATAACAGTAACACTAAAATCAACAACTTTGTGAAAAAATACACTAAACAGGGGCTAGAGTGAAATAAAAACATATTAGAGAATAAATAACGCTTGGACTAAACCAAAGAGTTGAAGAAAAGAAGCAAGTAACCTTGCACAAATAGCAAGGTGCCTGGCATCTTTATTAATCTCTGTTAAATTTGTATTTTCTCAAAGAAATAAATAAGAAAATCCCAAGAGAAACAATGGTCCACATGAGTGAGATAGCCGGATCAATATTTCTGACAACAAATAAGGAAGGGATGTCACCTGAGGCAGAGTCATCCATCGTTATAAACCACCCCAATAGCATATTATTTGCTGCGTGCGCTCCAATCGACAATTCGGCACTGTTCGTTTTTGCAGTTATATAACACCAAATGAATCCAGTTAACAAATAATCAGCTCCAACCAAAATGGGGGAATACCCCATCTCAGGATTGGTGAAATGGAGTGCGCCAAATATCGAGCCTGCTAATAGAGATAAAAGAAAGGGAATGCGAATCCATTTTCCTAACAACTGCATGAGATATCCTCTAAAAAATATTTCCTCACAGGTCGTTTGAATGGGAGTTAATACAAGTACGAGCACAAATAACAACAAAAAATCAGAAACTCTGACATTGTTAAATAAGTAATCCCCAGGGCTTAACAGGGAATCGATGATGGAAGTCAGACCCAGGATGACAAAGAAGGTAATAAATCCAAAGCCTATTCTCTTCCAACCTATTTTTCTATTGGGCGTAACGAGCGAAATAAATTTGCGTTTATGAATGAAACGAATTGCGACAAAAAAGCCCAAAAGCCAAAATAAAAATTGTGAATTCATCAGGGCAAAATAAAGTAACGGGTTCATTCCTACATAATCCTCTTTTTCAAAATCATAATTGGTATTAGGGTTTTCGTCCGTATTAACAATCCAATCGCTAATGATGACAAAGGGCAGCGCACCAACAAAGATAAACAGAATAATTACAATAAATGAAGATAAATACCGCTTCCAGCTATTCTTGCCTTCTTTTACTTTAATGAAATCCAATTACAGTACACCAACATTCTAATAGTTTTGAAAAATACATACAAATTATTTCACTATTGGTTAATTTAGTCAATTACTAGGTTTAATGACCGGATATTTTTAATATAGATTGCTTAATAAGAGGGCAGGCGGCACTACAACCACCAACCGCTAAAAAGTGTACACTTACATGTCTTCCCTCCAGTTTTATTTAAATGTTATTACATATAATCGGCTTCAAGCCCTTTTTCTTATGAAGCTAAAGGGGAAATTGTATAGCAGTTAGTTAACTTGTTATTTAAATAAAATCAGTGAGATTTGAAGATTGGGTTACTGGGATAGTCCTTTTTGTTGTTGCACTATCGGGGAAGAATAGTTCAATAAGAACAGGGAAAAAGATACCTTACGACGAATTTATTCTTATTGTAAATCAAAGTTATTTATTGGAGGTATTAATGAATCCTATACTAAATCAAATCGGTACAGTTTTTATTCCTGTAAGTAATATTGAAGAGGCACGTAATTGGTATTGTGACATACTTGGTTTAGCATCAGAAGGCGAAATATTATTTGGTCATTTGTTTATAGTACCTATGAATGGAACAGGTATAGTATTAGATAGCAAAATTTTTTCAGATGAAAGTATTTTCAAAGCCCCGCTATTTCATTTCAATACTAATAATATAGAGAATGCTTACGAGTATATGATGCAAAAGAATGTAGAAATAACAACAGGAATAGAGAATAATCAATGGTTTAATTTTAAAGACCCTGATGGCAATCATTTGATGGTGTGTGAGTGTTAAAACCTTATTAAGCAAACATGATTTGTATTATAAAAATCATTTATAATAGAAAAAGAAAAAATTCTAAAATATTGAACTTGGGGGCAACTATATATGACTGGAATTGCAAAAACTCCTGAACCACCTTATTTTGCAGTGATTTTTTCGTCACAGAGAACTACGGGAGATAAAGGTTACGGAAAAATGGCGGAAAAAATGGTAGAATTAGCTTCTCAGCAAAAGGGATTCTTAGGCGTGGAAAGTGCTCGTGATGATGGGGTAGGAATTACAGTTTCATATTGGGATTCCTTAGATGCTATAAAGAATTGGAAGGAACACTCAGCACATCAAATTGCACAGGATAAAGGTAAAAATGAATGGTACAAGAGCTTCGCAATAAGAGTGTGTAAAGTAGAAAGAGATAACTTTTACGAAATGTAATTATTCTAGCCTTATCCAACTAAATGATACTTTACCTCATAACAGGGTTGTAACAGCAACTTATTTTTTATGCAACTAAAGGTGCAGGTTAGTGCAACAAAAATCCAATCAGACTACAAATGTCTTGATTGAAAAAGAAATTTAATACTATCTGTTGTTCAACGAACGGGGACAAGAGTTTAAGATTGGGACTGCTGCGGCAATCCCTTTTCTTCTTGAACTAAAGGGGCAGGATACTTAAAGAAGGTGCAATCAACAATAATGGAGAAATACTCATAGTATTGTAGGGAGGGGTTTTATGGATTTAAGAATACATAGTGATTTTTCTAAAGTGAATCTTGATGAAATGAAGGAAATTTATTCTTCTGTCGGTTGGACAAAGCATATAAAAGAGATTATCAAGCAAGTTTTCGAAGCAAGTAATGTCATAGCATTGGTTACAGTAATTGGTCGGATTATTGGATTTGGTAGGGCGATGACAGATAGTGTTTTTAATGCTGCAATTTATGACGTTATAGTACATCCAGAATTTCAACAACAAGGGATAGCGAGACAAATTATGGAGTATTTACTTGATAAATTAAGTAATATATCGTGCGTTCATTTAATATCTACCTCTGGAAATGAGGACTTTTATAAGAAACATGGATTAAAGAGAATTAAAACAGGAATGGCTAGGTACTTAAACCCTAATCTAGCCAGTGAGTATTTAGAATAACCATTTTTCTTGTTGTACTAAAGAAGCAGTTTAATAAGAACAGACAATCAATATACTATGTAGAATATAATAAGATGAGGTTGTATAAATATATAGAAAAAACAGTATATAAAAATTAGGAGTGTTGGTTATGGTTCATGCAAAAGATGTTTTATCGGATCAGTTGTTGGCAAATGCCAATGACCCTAGTTGGTACCTACCATTTTCAGATTCAGTAGAAAGATTGTCTGAGGAACATGCATTTTGGAAGCCAAACGAAGAAAGTAATAGTATTGCTGAAATTGTGCAGCATCTACTATATTGGAATCAAACATGGCAAACAAGGTACCAAAAATCTCATGTTGATGCTGTGCCTTCCATAGGAAATAATAATAACAGCTTTATTATTCCTGAAAATCATACTTTTGCTGGCTTAAAGAAACAACTATTAGAGGTGCTTTTACGTTGGCAAGAGTTATTATCTGAAGAAAATGTTGAGAGTGAAGTTAATGGTTTTCCTGGACACGTGAAATGGTGGGCAATACTCGGAAATGTGGCAACTCATAACGCATATCACATTGGTCAGATCATTTATATCCGGAAGTTGCAAAATAGCTGGAAAATAGATGCAGGAGAAGATAAATAAATAAAAGTTGCACTAGCGCCTACTTGAACTAAAGGGTGCTAAAGTTGAGGATCAATCTGCCATTTGGTGGCTTTTTCTTATTGAGCTAACGTTGCAGGTTAGTTGAACAAGAAATAAAAAAGCATCGGCTTTAAAACTGATGCTTTTTCACTTTACTTTATGGAATTTGTGATTTCCATTAATATTTCGGATGTTACTTTGTCCGATATTCTCTTATTTACACTCAAAACATACTGGAATCCATCTTTTTCAAATGCTAATAGGTTAATTCCTCTTGCAAATTTCGTACTATAAATCGCATTACTTCCGTCTTTTAGTTTTAAGGTTCTGTCAATATGTTCCTTTCTAATTGGTAAGCCGTACTTTGCTGGTTGGACAAAAATCATATAGTGGTTCTGAGGTATATCCTTATGCAAGTATTCAATTTCATACTTATCATTTATTTCGTCATCGAGATTATTGAACCTTCCGAAACTGTGTGTAAAAGCAACTGGAGGCAATGGTACTGGCAAGGCTATCTCTTGCTTAAAATGTTTATTGCCTTCGTTTAAAGCCTCGTGAACTTCTTTGAAGCCAATATCAAAATAAACCTTTTGAAGTTCTTCGCTCGTGTAGCTAGCCTTAACTATAGGCGAAAAAGAAAAGGTTAGAACAATACAAAATACGAATATTTTTATTTGATTATAACCACGTCCTTATTTTTTTCTAGGTGTTAATTTGGTATTTATTATTTGCAAGTATTTTCTTAACTATTAACTGGCTGTCAACACGGTGCAGTTCTTATTGCACTAACGGAGCAGTTTAGTTTAATAACAGGGATAAAAATACAAATGGTTTTATATCGCATTTGCCTCATACGGTGTAATAAACAAGAAGGTTTTTTAAAATAAAAAAACCAACAAATAGCTGGTTATAGGTAGACTTTCTTAATTGTCAGTTATCGGAGTTGATTTTGAAAAGCGTTTAATATCGCATCTCGTTGAGCTGGGAGTAAAACACCAAATTCTGTGATTTCACAAATACTTATTACAAATTTTTCAACTGTAAACTGATTGGGGCTACCACAAAAACATATAAATTTGAAGGATAGGTCTCCAAGGATAAGAATCGAATCATCTTGTACATCTTTTATTGTGCCAAAAACAAAGGAACCATCTCTTTCAAAAACAACAACGATTTCTCCTATGTTTTTTTTAAGCTGTTCTGCCATCCCCTCAACACATTCACATTGGCAATCTTATGATTCTCAGACATCTCAGACAAAAGAACACCTCCATTAAAAGGAAATTTTAATTCAATTTAAGATATTCAGATTGTTTCTAATTGTCTGCATGGTTGTCCATAAAAACATAAATTTTATGTGAAGGAGATATGTTATAAGTCCATTTATGGGTAAAGATAATGTCCAATAGAAGAGAAGGTGCTTGTTCAACAAACGGGCGGCTTTACTTGAATAAGAACAACATAGGAATCCAAAACCAGATATGAAAATTCATGAGTGGCAAATATGATTGCATTTATGTCTTCTTGCAAATATTTTAAAAAAATGTTAAACTTTAGAAGAATTATTTTTGATCGGTGTAAAGGATAGTATAAGATTAACTTTTCGTCTTGATGATCACTGAGTGCAAGGATAGTAACACATTGTGTGCAAAGCACACAGCAGGAGGAAACAAAATGGAACAAGGTAAAGTAAAATGGTTTAACGCAGAAAAAGGTTTCGGATTTATCGAGCGTGAAGGCGGAGAAGACGTATTCGTTCATTTCTCAGCTATCCAAGGCGAAGGTTTCAAATCTTTAGACGAAGGTCAAACAGTTTCTTTTGACGTTGAGCAAGGTCAACGTGGAGCTCAAGCGGCTAACGTGCGTAAAGCTTAATAATAAGAACAAACTAAAGCAGGCTCTTTATAGAGTCTGTTTTTTTATTGCTCCTTTTAAAAACAAGGAGCCCCACTCACGAATGAGTAGGGCACATGTAAACAAGTAAATCAAATGGTAAACAAAGTGTACCATATTATCAAGAATTCTCCTAATTACCTTTGAATAAACATTTTAAAGTGCTTATGGAGAGAGTGGGAAAATTGTCCATCTTTATTGGCGTAATTCGACTAACGGGTGCTTGAGTTTAAGAAGGGTTAGGCTGCTGCGGCAGCCTTTTTTGCTTGTTCCACTAACGAAGCAGGATAACTGAAGAAGGATTTTTTTAAATTGGAAACGAATTTTATAGTATCTTTCTCTAAATATATAATAGTTTAAAATAGGGGTGTAAAAATGAATGACAAAAAGAAAAGGATTAGAAAAATTATAAGTGGGCTCTTTGCAGGAGTCGTAGCAACGATTGTCCCTATTGTCTTTCTTGCTTACGCTATGGGAGAGGGGGAAGGAAAAAGTATTCTAGATTTTCTTTCTTACCTGCTTCCGCTAATTGCTATTTCCGCACTTTCTTTAATTACTCCAGTTCCCTATATTATTGGTGGTATTTTAATACTGTTTAGTCTATATGTAGAAA
This sequence comes from Neobacillus sp. CF12, assembly GCF_030348765.1. Lineage (GTDB taxonomy): Bacteria > Bacillota > Bacilli > Bacillales > Cytobacillaceae > Neobacillus. The sequence continues at coordinate 137,554 of NZ_JAUCEU010000007.1, forward strand.
AGATAAAGTGGCGTATCTTTCTCCAAGCACTAACTTTATCAGTCCTGCCGGCTACTGCATCCGGACTATTATCGCTTTTAGATGGTTTTTCTATTAAAGAAGCGTTAGAAGATTCCTCCGGTTTCTTTCTACTCCTTTTTGTCTGGGGAATCATAATTGGTTTTATCCACTTGTGGTTTGAAAAGTGGTTTAAAAAAAAGAGAACAAATAAAACAACATACTTTTTAGAAAAGTGTGAAATCAACATTAAATAGAAAATAACTTATTAAACGAATGGGTGCATTACTGGAACAACGGTAATGCTTATTTCCTTTTTTGACTAACGGTGCAGTTTAGTTCAATAAGAAAATTGAAAAGATAAAAGAGAATGGCTCAGAATACTGAGCCATTTTCTTTTATAAAGACCATTTAATGGTTAGAAATTTTCGTTTCATTTATTGATAACAGTAATAGAGGGTTGAAATGGTTGAAGGGATGAGTGGTATCTCTTTTTTAAAGTCGTGTCAAGTTTTTTGGGTTATTGAATACATTAAAGAGAACAGATCATTTATACAGAGTGAGGTGACAAAATCATATTTTCTGCTACAGAAATGCGGGATTTCACGTTGTTTTCCTTGCCCCATATTGTTACATTATTGATCTTCTTTACTTCATTTTCCCTTTTCATTTATTACAGACAGAAACTTAAGGAATACCAAGCCATTTTGAAGTGGTCATTATTTACTATTTTGCTTGTTTGTGAGATAACCCTACAATTGTATTTAATTGTAATAAAGGAATGGACCGTTAGTGATCTTCCATTGCAGGTTTGTTCCATTAGTGCCTTTTTGGCTTTGTTCTTATTCTTGAAAAAAAACCCCAAAATGTTTCAATTGTTATTTTTTATCGGTACACTTCCTCCTATTTTGAGTATGATTTCACCAGATATTATCCACCAATTTCCTCATTTTCGTTTTATAAGATATTTCCTTAAACATTCAGCCATCCCGTTAGCAGTATTGTATTTTATCTTTTTTGAAGGGTACAGGGTTCCCAGGAAGGCCATTTTATCCAGCTTTTTCATTATTAATCTAATTGCTTTACCTATTTTTTTCTTGAATCGACTGCTTGGCACCAACTTTTTCTTCTTAGCAGCACCTTCGGAAGCCGAGACATTATTATTATTTTTCGGAAGCGGGATAATGTATAACATTAGTCTTGAGATCGTCGCACTGATTGTATGTATCATCACGTATATTCCAATGGGTATTTTACAAAAAAAAGAAAATATGAAAATAGGAGGTCATTAAAGTAGAGACAATGATTGGTGAATCATATCCCTTCACAGTCTAACCGGTGCAAGGAGGCTATGGAGGATCCTTCTCTAACATTTTAAATGAAATAGAAGAGCTGCAAACAATTCACGAAATATTTTACGACGATTTATTGATGAATCAATAAAGAGAAATTTATCCATTTGTATGTCTTTTACAAAAACAAAACTTTTATTTACTTAATGAGTTTGTGAAGGAATGTACTTAAAGTAACGGGTGCTTTAGTTGAAGAAAGCCACTGATTTTTATCAGTGGCTTTTTTGTTTGTTTAATGGAAGACCTTTACTATGAACTATTTAATCAATCACGGCGGAATTCTAGTTACTTAATTCCATTATTAATTCGTGTACAATGTGTTGTTCAAAATCCTTTGGCTTATCCAATAGTATCCCTCTTCTTGACGCAGCTGCAATTATTAGTCCTAATTCATAGTACATATTTTTAGAAACTAATCCTTTTGAAATCATTTTCTTCACTTCATAATAAAATTGAATCAAAAAATCACTTGGTAATTTTTCATACAAAGACATTTTTGAAAACACCCACTATTCCTACTGTTCTAATAGGAATAATATCAATTAAAACTGAAATTGAAAAGAGTTTTTCGCCAGATTCATAAATTTGTCATTTTATTACAGATACGTTTGACAATACTGCTTTAATCTTGATGAACTAACGAGCAGAATAGTTTATTAATCTGGTTTTTTATTCACTGATTCCGGTTTGGATAACGTGAACCTTTACATCCAATTGAACAGGAACATTGGGATAGATGTCGTTCCATTTATCTGAGTCAAACGCTCTGTAATGTGCTTCATATTTGGCGCCAAGCCCTAAGGGATCAACCTTTTCTTTCTGAAATTGGGTGATAAGTCTTAATCCGTCCCTTTTTAGTTGGGATTCCAATTGTTTTTCAATATTCTCTATAGAAAGAGGACCTGATCCGTGAGAATGAGAGGAATACTCCAGAAATCTCACTTTCATATTTATGGATATAGTAAATGTAGGATCTTTCCCATTCATTTTAAATTGATAAACTGGTTTTGACTTGATGCTTTCAAAAGAAATTTTATCTCCATTTGACAAGGTTGCTTGGTGAAAAGCGTTTTTCTGTTCATCAACCAAACTTCGAAAGATAAAAGTGTCGGCTTTTTTCACTTCCAATACCAATTTGTCATCTTTCATGATCCCTAGACCAGAAATGATAATTTCATTCCCTTTTACAGAGATGATGGGCAGATATGGGTCATAGCCGTCCTGATAATATTGATACATGAAGGTATTAAAATCAGTCATCGGAATGGTTTCACTTTTAATATTTTGTTCCACCATTTCCTGCAGATGTAACGCGATATTTTCTACTTCTTTAAATGGCTTATTCAACAGTTCTTTCGTTTTACCATCCACGATGGCTAATTGAGAGATCCTCCCGATGGTCGGATCACGATTGAAGGTGTCTAGAATAGGAAATATCCCTTTTTCGGAAAGACTTTTGCTAAATAGGATGATCCGGATTTGTCCGCTAACCAGCTGAAAACGTGTTTTTCGGCTAGCATCCTGCCTAGATTCCTTGCTGCTATCTCCGATTCCCGAGATAGTCTTTGCTGTAGGAGGCTCTTTCCCGCCTTTGAAAATGGGAAAGACAAAATGGCTTTGAATTAAATCATCTTCGCCTTCATCATACCCTGCTCCCTGAATGATATCCAATTCATTCAGTTCTCTAGTCGGAAGCAGTGGTTCACATCCTCCAAGTAAGAACAATGTTATGACAAAGACGTATATTTTAGGCCTTTTCATACCTTGCTCCTTTTCCATATCATAAATATCATCCATAATATGGGGATATACACATAAAATAGCCCTATATGAACATAGCTCACCCAATCCTGATAGGCAGTAATACTCTCCCTATCTGTTAGAAATTGACACCCTGCTATGTTAAATAAAAGCAAAAACAAAAGCGGATACTTTTGTTTGACTCCGAATAATAATTTCAACCCCCTGCTCCCACACCATAAAAATATAGCAAGAATGGCTATTATGACGAGCATATACATTGAAATATATATATATTCAAAACGTTCAAGAAATGAAAAATGAATGAGTTTCGATAGAGTCAGCTCCGGCCATATCAGCTTACGAATTTGATTTTCACTGAAAAATAGGAAATTGTTGAGAACAGACATTGTATACAACACTGTTGTCAAAAGAATCCCTATATGAGCATATCTTTGAGTCACTTGATTTTTTCGGATAAAAGGATAAATCATTAAAATCACTTCAAACCCCGCCATCGTATAAATGCTCCCTTTTATTCCACTGATGAGGTCCCAAAACGAATGATCCAAAACTGGAAGCAGATTATCCATGTGGTAATAAGGAATAGGAAAAATAAACAGAGGCAATTGGCTAAGCATCGGAAAAATGACCGAAAAGAAGCAGATCCCGACCACTACTCGAAAACCGTTAGAAATTATATAATAGACAAGTAGCATTAATAGGCTGGAGATGATCCAGCTCGGTAGGGAGGGGAGAATCCACACCTGAACAATTTCGATATACGAGCGTAAAACGGAAAGACTGATTAAAGCGAAATATAACATGATAATGAAACTGAATAATCCCCCTATATATTTTCCCCATACTATTTGATGAATCTTAATGATATCCCCATCTGCAGCACTGACCAGTTTATACATTATAAACATCATTATTTGTATTCCCATACCGGCAAGCAGTACAGAAATCCATCCGTCGTAACCGGCTTCTTTTGCTACGTTGCGTTGAAAACTTAACATTCCTACTCCTACCTGAGATGCAACAATAATATATAATAATAAATAAGGGGACACCTGAAATTTTGTATCGATTTGCATGGGATCCTCCTTACTATTCATTAAAATCAGTTATTTTTTTGGGATAAGTGATAGTTCGTGTTGACTTCTTTTTCTTTTCTGGCTTCAGGTTCTGAGGATTTTGCTGCTGTCTAGAAAAGGGGAGCCTAAACCATAAATCTTGAAAAGATGTTTTACGAATCGGGTACATTCCCGCAAACGGACTCCCGAAGGATGATAAACTAATCACATGAACGAGCGTAAACAAAAAACCGATATAGATTCCAAAAAGTCCTAAAAACTGGGCTAATAACAAAAGGGGAAATTTGATAAAGCGAACACTGTTTCCTGTTTTGTAAATAGGTGTAATATAATTGGATAGAGTGCTAAAGCACACTAAGATAACGAGAATATTACTCGTTAATCCTGCCTCCACAATAGCCTGTCCAATGACAATCCCGCCTACAATCCCCAGTGTTTGTGCCACTCTGAATGGTAGATGGGCGCCTGCTTCTTTAATTAATTCAATTATTATTTCCAACAGTAAGACTTCCAAAAATGGAGGAAAAGGAACCGTAAACCTTGAGGAAGCCAAAGTTCCAAGAAGCCGTGACGGAATTAGCTCATAATGGTAGGTTAATATTGCAACATATAAAGGCGTAATGAATATAGCTAGGTAAAATGTAAAAAAACGCAAAAAACGATAAACACTGGCAATAATCCACGGATAACTGTAATCCTCCATAGAAATAAAGGATTCAATTAACGTAACCGGCAGGATAATTACATCAGGTGAGCCATCTACAATCAGAATGATTTTACCCTCCGATAACCCTCCGACCACCCTGTCGCATCTTTCTGATATAATTGTTAATGGAAATATTGTGGCAGTATGCTCACTAATCATACTCTCAATATAAGAGCTGTCAGATATATGGTCGTATTTGATAGTACTAACCCGTTCTGTGATTTCATTTACTAATTCGGTATTTGCTATTCCATCCATATAAAGAATTGCAACCTTGGTTTTGGATAGGTCTCCAACCGTAATTTCCGTAGAGCACAATTCTGGTACGGGAAGACGTTTTCTAATTAGGTTGACATTCGTATCGAGTTCTTCAACAAATCCAACCTGTGGTCCTAATACCGAAGGCTCTTTTTGTGGAGGACCAACTGGTCGAAATTCAGCATTAGCAATATTTACCAATAGACATTGTTTGTCCTGTTCTTGCAATCGAATGGCAACGTGACCATTTAGAATCTTTTCAATTATTCTTTTTTCATCGTCCGTTACTACAATTTCTTGAATTGGTATCTTAGTAACTAATTGTGCGAGAGATAGTGCGGTATCCAGATATGGAAGAACATCTCTGTTTAAAATTTCAGTCTTTATTAGTGTGCGATAATAAGCAATCCAGAATGGCTGGGATGACTTTAACGATGAATGATAGTCAACAAAATCATTTGACTTAGATAGTTGGAAACTCCAGTGATGTTTATCAGGTAATTGATCCTTAGGTTCATCTTTATTATTCGTGCCAATTTTTAGCATAAATATATTCCTCAGATACTTTTTTACATTATTTTTTTCTTTAATTGAAAATTTATTCATAGAATGTAAATAAACGAAAGTGCATTACTCCAAGAATGAGTAATGCACTTTTTGTTAAGAGTCTTTCTTGAAGTAACCTGTTGAGACAATTTGCAAATATTTAATAAATTCCCTTTCTAGATAGCTAAAATATTGATTATTTAATCGAATCCATCCAAATGGAATGGTTGTAATTCCACAATCTATTAATGGAATAAGAACAATGCTTCCATTCTTTACATAGATATCATCATTTAATGCCAAATCAATAATAAAGGTAATCGCTATTCCATCAACAACCGCTCTTTTTACGGTCTCCGAATTATTCGACATAAACAGAATTTCCATTTCCCCATGATCATTGAAAAACTGTTCAATAAATTTTTTCATATTAACCCCATTAAACATGGCAAGGGGTTGATCTAAGATTTCCTTTGGAGATAACGTGTGATGTAAAGATAACGGTGAGTTTTTATTGACACAGACATTTAATGTTCCGGAAACTAAGGTCCCATATTTTAAATCAGTCGAGTTTTGAATATTTTCATTAATGAAGACTAAACCAATATCAATCCTATTATTTCTAATATCATCAATAATTTCATTTTCTGCTTGTTCCGTTATTTCTAGTTTAACCCCAGGATAATCTTTTTTAAAAAGCGGAATTACTTTTAATAAAAGGGTTATTAGACTCGGACTTGATGAGATTTTTAATTTCCCATGGATACTGGTCGTTATTACTTGAGCCTCTTCTTTTAACAGTTGCAGCTTGGATACAATTTCATAAGCTATTTTAACAATTTTTTCACCATCATCTGTGAGTAGGGTTCCTGACTTTGATCTTATAAAAAGTTTCATACCTAATTCATTTTCTAAATTACTAATGGATCGGCTAATTCCAGACTGTGATATCTTTAGATTTTCAGAAGCAATGGAGATGGATTTTGTTTTCGCAACTTCGACAACATACTCTAATTGCTCAATATTCATAGTAAACCCCTTTGTATGAGTTTTAATCAAGTATACATGACTAAGTGATATTTTACATGCTTTAGAATCAATAATAAAATATTAAGAGTTGAGTCAAAAGCTTGTTATTAAAAGGAGGCTATATTAGGAAACTAAGCTCATATCAAATGATTGTCACAGAAATAGATGAGACTTTTGTTTTGCAGATGAAAAATAATCAAAGAAAAATGAACTCATATAAAATTTATTTCTTGTTCTGAATTATTAATCGTTATGTTTACTAACACATGGTTTCATCTTCTAATGAAACATAATCATTTCAATAAAATATCCTTATATGATAAATAGAAAAAGGAGTGTCCTTTCTGAGAAACCTATCATTGAAAAAATACACTATCATCGTTCTAGCATTATTCATCATTTCAGGTTGTCAGGGTCGATACTATGTTGTTGAAGAAAATACAAAAATTTCAAATCAGCAAACAAAAAAAGATGATAAAGAAATGAACAACCATCATAATCTAGATGAGCAAAAAACTTCAAGAGATAAAGCTTCAACTATCGAAAAGCAATCCAATACGAAAAAACCCGAACAAATAAAACAACCAATCACCGAGATTCAACAAAATCCATCTCCATCTGTAAAAGAATCTCCAATTGCTGTTAAAAAGGAACCATCTAAATCAATCAATAAGCCAGTAGAAAAACCTGCAGAAAAACCAGTCGAAAATAAAGATTCTATTCAAGTAGTTGCTCAACCGAATAGTATTCCGGTAGTGGTTAATAAATCATTATCTTTGCCTGAAAATTTTGTACCACAAAATCTCATGTACCTTAATGTTCCTTTTATCTTTTCAGGTAATAGTGAAAAACGAATGATGAGAAAAGAAGCAGCTATTGAGCTAGAACGTCTATTTGCAGGGGCAAAAAAAGAGGGAGTGACTCTATTAGGAGTTTCAGCTTATCGCTCTTATCAAACTCAAAAGGCCCTTTTTGAACGTTATGTAGCAATTGATGGGTATGAAAAAGCAAGGACATACAGTGCAATTCCTGGTACAAGTGAACATCAGACAGGACTAGCTATTGATGTAACAGGAGGAAATGGCAAATGTCCTGCAGAAGATTGCTTTGCCGGTACGATAGAGGCTGCCTGGTTAGAGCAAAATGCAGCTAAGTACGGTTTTATTATCCGATATCCAAAAGGAAAAGATACGATTACAGGGTATAAATATGAACCCTGGCATTTGAGATATGTAGGTAAAGATGTTGCGGTAGATGTTTCAACTAAAGGGATTACTCTTGAAGAATATTTTAATACACTACCAGTATCTAAATAACGAAAAGTCCTGGATCACCAGGGCTTTTTTATATGTTTACTGATAGTAAGACAAAGGATTCGTATAGAAAAGGAGCTTTAAGCAATGAAGAATCATAATAAAGAGGAAGCGCTTGTTCAATTAATCATAGAAAATAAGGAGAATTTTTATAGGTTAGCTTTTAGCTATGTGAAGAATAAAGATGATGCATTAGATATTGTACAGGAATCTATTCATAAGGCGCTTTTATCGCTTGAAAATCTAAAAGAAGAACAGAAACTAAAAAGCTGGTTTTATAGGATTGTTGTTAATAAATCTTTGGACTTTTTAAGAAAACACAGAAAAGTCAATGTGATGGATAATAATACTTTGGAGTTTTATAGTAATGGAAATCATGATGTCTATCAGGATATTGATCTTGAAAGATGTTTAGACGATTTACCAGAGAAGTTTCGAACAGTGATAGTACTTCGCTATTTTGAGGATTTAAAAATTGAGGAAATTGCTGAGATATTGAAGGAAAATCAAAATACTATAAAAACTAGATTATATAGAGCATTATCTATGTTAAGAATTCAGTTGGAACAAACCAAGTTATTAAAGGAGAGATAGAATGAATAAAAATCTAGAAAGGTTAAAATCTAAATATATGGATATAGAAATTCCTTCAGATCTCGATGATGTAGTCAATAAAGCTTTAAATCGTTCTCGCAAAAAGAACAGAACACCTATAAAAATACTTGTCGGCTCTGGAGCTGTTGCTGCACTACTAATGGTAGTATTAAATACCAATCCAGTACTGGCTAAAAGTTTATCAGATGTTCCTGTGATTGGGAATGTAATTAATGTTATGACTTTCGTAGAATATAAGGTGGACGATGAAAAACATCATGCAAACATAAAAGTGCCCAGTATTTCGAATTTGAAGGATAAAGATTTGGAAAAAAGCCTAAATGAAAAGTATTTAAAAGAGAACAAACAGCTTTATCAAGAATTTCTGCAAGAAGTGGAATCCTTGCAGAAACAAGGAGATGGCCATATTGGAGTGGAAAGCGGCTATGTCATTAAGACAGACAATGAAAAAATATTGTCTATAGGCAGATATGTCGTAGATACTGTAGGATCTTCTTCAACCACATTTAAATACGATACAATTGATAAGAAAAAACACCTGATATTAACATTACCTATTTTATTTGAAAATCAAAATTACATTGAAAAGATTAGCGAAAATATTAAAGATCAAATGAAACAGCAAATGAAGGAAGATAAAACGAAGGTATACTGGATCCTCGATGCAGGAGTGGAAAATCCTATAGACCCATTTGAAAAAATAACAGCAAACCATAACTTTTATATAAACCAGGAAAACAAATTAGTTATTTCCTTTGATAAATATGAGGTGGCACCGGGATATATGGGGGTTGTAGAATTTATTATTCCTACTGAATTACTTTATGATGACTTATTAGGTAGTGAGTATATAAAGTAAAAATATTGGTTTTTAAATTTAATTTAATATGGGATATTAGAGGAATTTGATAACATATCTTGGAGAGGAATAAGTTAGGATACTTATTTTTAACTAGAAAATAAGGATTTTTTGAAACTAAGTAAAAGAATTTGAAATATTACTCATTTATTGCAAACTTTTCTCATCCTTTGGTGCGTCTAAATATGTCGAGAAAACAATATAGACTACAAAAGGGGAGAATCAGGGATGCAACAATTTAGAAAGAAGATTTCTATATTATTCATTGTTTTAATTCTATCGTACGCCGTTTTTAGTGAAACGTCCTTTATTCAAAAAGCAATCGCAGGAGAAAACAACTATGAAACAACCGCAAATTTGAATGTTCGAACAGGACCTTCCACGAAATACGAAATTTTAGGGGTTATCAAAAAAGGTGAACGAGTAGACGTAGTGAGTGCAGCAGGAACAGGATGGTACCAAATCCTTTATAAAGAGAAAAAAGCGTATGTAAGCAGTCAGTACGTGAAAATCATGATAAACGAACAATCGGTAGAAAACAACTATGAAACAACCGCAAATTTGAATGTTCGAACAGGACCTTCCACGAAAAACGCCATTTTAGGGGTTATCAAAAAAGGTGAACGAGTAGACGTAGTGAGTACAGCAGGAACAGGATGGTACCAAATCCTTTATAAAGAGAAAAATGCGTATGTAAGCAGTCAGTACGTGAAAATCATGATAAACGAACAATCGGAAGAAAAGAACTATGAAACAACCGCTAATTTGAATGTTCGAACAGGACCTTCCACGAAAAACGCCATTTTAGGGGTTATCAAAAAAGGTGAACGAGTAGACGTAGTGAGTGCAGCAGGAACAGGATGGTATCAAATCCTCTATAAAGAGAAAAACGCGTATGTTAGCAGTCAGTACGTGAAAAAAATGATAAACGAACAATCGGAAGAAAAGAACTATGAAACAACCGATAATTTGAATGTTCGGACAGGACCTTCCACGAAAAATGCCATTTTAGGGGTTATCAAAAAAGGCGAACGTGTAGACGTAGTGAGTGCAGCAGGGACAGGATGGTATCAAATCCTCTATAAAGAGAAAAAAGCGTATGTAAGCAGTCAGTACGTGAAAAATAGGAATAAGGAAAAATGGGAAGAAGAATTAATTCCTGTGGTGGCACAACCGGATGATCTTGCCGTATTAATTAATAAACAGAACAAATTGCCGGTAAATTTTGTGCCGAAAAATTTAATCGATTCAGGAATCTCGTTTCCGTTTACGAATAGCACAGAAAAACAAAAATTACGAGAAGAAGCGGCCGTTGCCATTCAAACATTAGTGCGTGATGCAAAAAAAGCAGGGCACACGATTGTTGGTGTTTCTGGTTACCGTTCGCACAAGACACAAATTTCGTTATTTGAATCATACGTGAAACAAGATGGGTATGAAAAGGCTCGTATGTATAGTGCGATCCCTGGTACAAGTGAACATGAAACCGGACTCGCAATTGACGTGGGAAACAGTAGTGAAACATGTGCAGCAACAACTTGTTTTCAGAACACAAAAGAGGCGGAATGGTTGCAACTTCATGTAGCTGAATATGGGTTCATTATTCGATACCCAAAGGGAAAAGAATCTATAACTGGGTATCAATATGAACCATGGCATCTTCGATATGTCGGAAAAGATGTCGCAACAGAAATTATGAAACAGGGAATCACATTAGAAGAATTCCACAAGGGACTATTGGTAAAACAAGGTTCATAAAGGTCCTTTCAATAACAAAATAATAGTTCAGGTCAAACCATTTGAAGGACCCCATAACCCACCATATGGTGAAAAAACAATAACCTTCCGATTAAAAGGAAGTGAAATTAAAGTTGCTGATTACAAACATAGAGACATTCTAGAAGAGGAATGGACTATGGTAAAATCACGGTAAAGATACTCAGCTAAATACTAGGGATGCTTTTTTTATTGGATTAAGGGAAGAATAGTTTAAAATCATAGAAAAAAAGTGTTTAATCCAAAGTTGGATTAAGCACTTTTTGAGTTGGTAGTTAACAACAAATTAGATAAGAAGAATGTTTTATCACTTAAATGGAAAAATAATAATTGACTAGGGAAAGGGTACGTGTTAAATTTACCTTACGACCGTTCGGAAGGGTGATAAATGTGACGTCAGAACTAATAAAAGAAGTTTCTTTAAAATATTTCGCAAAAAATGGATATGAAGGTGCATCGTTAGCACATATCGCTGAAGAGGTAGGGATTAAAAAACAATCTATTTATACTCATTTTAAAGGGAAAGATGAGTTGTTCCTTCAGTTATGCAAGGATTCGTTTGGTAATGAACTAACAAGCGTTATTAACTTTATAGGAAGTAATAGGGCTCTACCTATTAATGATTTCTTATATAATTTTTTATTGCATTATATAGAACGATATGAAAAGCTCGATGCTACAAAATTTATGATTCGTACTGCTTTTTATCCGCCAATCCATCTCAATGAACAAGTTATGAAATTTGTTTACGAGTACCTAGACAAGTTGGAAGAACTTTTTCTCCCGATTATTGAAAAAGGAATCACCAAGGGAGAAATTTGTTCAACTGTTGGTGGACATCGTGCCACAACAGCGTTTATGGGGGTTTTAGATGGAATATTTGTTGAAATGCTGTATGGGGGTCCAGAGCGTTTACAGAAGAGATTGGATGCATCTTGGTATGTGCTATGGCGTGGACTTTCATATGATTAAAGACTTGAGGAGTGAATGTAAATGAATCGAAATTGGGCATTTGTAATTATTGCAGGAATTATTGAGGTTTTTTGGGCAATGGGATTAAAGTATTCAACTAACTTGATCTCTTGGGCTGGAACATTTCTTCTTATCTATTTATCCTTTGTTATATTGATAAAGTCTACTCAAAATGTACCGGTTGCTACGGCATATGCAGTATTTACTGGGATCGGAACAGCTGGGACAGTTTTAGTTGAAATGATTGTTTTTGGTGAACCTTTCAGTGTGACTAAAATTTTCTTTATTATTCTGCTTATAGTTGGTGTAATTGGTTTAAAACTTGTCACGAAAGAACCTGGTGAAAAAGAGGGTGCAGTATAATGGCTTGGATATTTCTGATATTCGCGGGTATTTTTGAAGTTGTTGGTGTAACGGGTATGAATCAGATTAATAGAGAAAAAAACTTCAAGTCTTATTTCATCTTATTTGTGGGATTTGTTATTAGTTTTAGTTTTTTATCATTAGCTATGAAAAGCCTTCCTATGGGTCTGTCCTATGCAGTATGGACAGGAATTGGAACAATAGGGGGAGCAATTGTTGGTATGATGTTTTATGGGGAATCAAAAGATTGGAAAAGAATTTTATTTATAGGATTCATCTTAGCCGCAGTAGTCGGATTGAAACTGACACATTAAATCCGATGCTATTCAAAATAAGAATAGAAATCAACCTATTATTATTTCAAACTGCAAACCTGTAATAATGCTCAAAACAAAGCTAAATTATGTTATTAATCTTCATTATTAAAGGTGATAAACCCTCTCAAAAATGCAATTTTGAGAGGGTTTATTTTGTGAAAAAAATAGACCTCCACCTTGTGACGCTAGAATTTTTTATTACTCTCTTTTTCTATAATGCAATGGAGCATAGCCGGTGACAGACTTAAATACTCTGCCAAAATGGGTCACACTGCCGAAGCCTACTTTCTTGTAAATCAAGTTCACCTTCATGGAAGAAGACTCCAGAAGCTTCTTCGCTTCTTTGATCCTGACATTGTTGAGGTACTCTATAAATGTAAAGCCCGTTATTTCTTTAAAAAAACGGCTTAAATAATAGGGGCTTACGTAGAATTCTTCCGCCACTGCTTGGAGCGGCAGTTCATTCATATAATGGTTGTTGATATAGCGTACAACCTCTGAGATTCTTTCATGCATAGGGCCTGGAGATTCTATTTGCTCAACACTAGATTGTTTGATATCCCTGCAGCAAATAATGAGCATCTGCAGTACCAGTGTTAGTGCATACATCTCGTAGCCTGTCTTTTTCTCCTGAATCTCCTGAATGATTGTCTGTGAAAGCGTATCGAGTAAAAGGTGCTCTTGCTGAGGATAACGAACAATGATGTACTCTTGTTCGAATAAAGGTTGAAGGATATTCCTATAGGAAGGATTCCATACAGCCATGCAGGTCTCATGAATATTTACAATTAGCCGTTCATGTTTTGGCATTTCTGTGTTGGTTGTTCGATGCAGGATATTAGGTGAAATAATGACGAAATCCCCTTCGTTAATTACGAATGTCCGATCCTTAATAAAGAATTCCCGTTTGCCGGAGATTAAATAGAATAATTCGAACGTACTGTGAAAATGATTGGCGGGCATATGGTGGCTTACCGATTTCCGGTGTGACACCGTGAATGTTTCCTCCGCATTTTGAAATAGAATGCTTTTCAGCCTGTTCGCCTCCTCGTATTTTAGTTATCTACATTTTATGCCTCTGGTTCATTTTCTACAAGATATAAGAGGTTTTTGATTAAATATGCAAAAAATGTACATATTTTTATGCTAACCTACTCTTAACTACATATAGGAGGGATTTTCACGATGAGTCAGTTAGAGTCTAGTACCAATACGCGCTCAACAGAGGCACTAACCCCTATTCAATGGGCTGAGAAAGCATGCGAAACGTTAATGGCTAAATTTGAACCAGAATTTCTTCCACCTGAGAGATTTCACTACCATCAGGGCGTCTTTCTTTCTGGTATGGAGAAAGTTTGGGGGCTGACTCAAAAAGATTCATATTATGACTATATTAAAAGATGGGTGGATAGTCATATTCTTGCAGATGGCAGCGTTCCAAAATGCAAAACAAATGAACTAGATGACATTAAACCTGGTGTGCTCCTCTTTAATCTGTACGAGCAAACGGGTGATGAATGTTATAAGAAAGCCTTGTACAATCTTGTACCACTGTTAAAATCATGGAAGACGAATCCATCGGGAGGGTTTTGGCACAAGGAGCATTACCCGAATCAAATGTGGCTGGACGGATTATATATGGCAGGGCCGATTGCCGTGCAGTTTGGTAAGACCTTCGGTGAAAGCAGTTATTTCGATATGATGGCTTATCAAGCCATCCTTATGGAGAAGCAAACAAAGGATCCAGTCACCGGTTTACTGTATCATGGATGGGATGAAACCAGAGCAGCCAATTGGGCCGACCCTGTTACTGGCTTGGCTCCAGAGTTCTGGGGACGCGCAATCGGCTGGTATCCTGTAGCTCTTTTGGAAATGTTCGATCACCTACCTGAGGACCATAAAGAAAAGAAAAAGCTGACAAGGATCCTTCAAGACCTGCTAATTGCTCTAACGAAATACCAAGATCCTGAAACCGGCTTATGGTATCAGGTGGTCGACAAAGGACATCTCTCAGATAATTGGCTGGAAAACTCTTGTTCTTCTCTGTTTGTTCAAGCCGTAGCTAAAGCAGTCCGTTTAGGTTACTTGGACGACAAGTATATGGAATACGCTTGGAAAGGCTACCAGGGTGTGATTGATACGTTGAAGTTTGATGAAAATGGAAATGTCCTTATCGGCAATATTTGTATCGGCACAGGAATCGGCGACTATAACCACTATATTGCCCGCCCGACCAGCGAGAATGATCTTCACGGAGCAGGAGCCTTTATTTTGATGTGTGCGGAAATAAGTCAGGCGTAAAATAGGAGAAACGGTGCTTTGCTGAATATTATATTTACGGGGCTGGTTACTTCAATAGTGAGTCTTTTTTTATAGGTAATCGTATAGCCATATAAGGAATAAAAGGTGGAGTGGATTTATTGTAACAGATAGAGAAGAACATTTGGAGGAGTCTGTCACCAAGGGATAACAATGCCCTTTGGTAACAGGCTCTTTTGTATAAAGAAAGAATGAAAGTTTACGAGAGTCGAGTTACGAAAAAGGATCAGGCAAGTGATTTTCCTTAAAAAATGTACTTAATAATGGGCGTTTCAATCAAGGTCTACTAAATTTAAAGCTAAATTATCCATTTATAGGAAATGCAGATACCAAACCCTGGCAGCCTGGCTATTTTAACTTCGAGTGAGGTATATGTTTAACTTTTATAAGACATGCTCCTAAATAGGTAACGAACGTATATTGTTGAAAACAACCTTTTTAGGAGAGATGTGTTTTGTATTACTATAATAATCCTTATTTGAACCAATGCATTAAAGGGTTTAACTATGGTACGCAATATCTATATCCAACCACTGTAAGTCCAAACAGTTATAGAAATAATCGTTCTAAAACTAGGGTTAAATCATTTTCCAAAGAGGAAGCAGCAGCAATCGCTTTACTTTTAGGCATTGATTTTAATAAAAGCAAGTTTGATTTAGATGAGTTTTGGATGGGAGTAAATACAGAGCTTGAACATGGAAAAATATCCAGTCAAACGAATGTTACAGGCGATGATCCTATTATTACTGGGAAAATTGCTCTGGCTCATCTTAACGAATTTCCTGATTACTACAAAAGATTAAAGGTACTTGAGGAAGAAGCAAAAGCCTATTGGAACAAATAATTTAAGAAACCTAAATGATTAGAGTAGCTTATTTTTAAAAGAAGTTTGTGCAAAATTGTACCTATGCTAAAGGAGGCTGTACCTCAAGAACTGGCTGCTTATTATAGGTAGCTTTTTCTAATTGAATTAACTGTGCAGGTTAATCGAAGAATTCCTTTTCATATAAATGTTGTTTATAGGATATTTTAACAACTAGGTATTAAGAAAAGGATGATAAAGATTTGAAAATAAAAATCCAATGATTAGTTAATGTTACGATCGTCATTCTAGCATGGCTGACAATACCTTTTTTCGGGCTACATAATATAAAAAGGTTTCTTCCTGCTTCATTTCTTATTTTCGTTATCGAATGAATTTCAGTTTTTCCTTTATTATTTTTCTAAGGCATCTCTACTGTATGGGTTTCAATACTTTTTTGAAAATAGAAAAAAATAACAATAACCTTCCATTAAACACTTGTTGGAAGGTTTTGTTATATTTAGCCTATATCTTGGAAGATAGATCTTCTTTTTAGTAAGATAACGCTATAGTAGATTAAAGCTTATGGCTCTACTGCTGCTACTTTTTAAACTCATTCAATCTATCATAGGTTTCAATCAGAAAATCATAAAACAGCTCTTCAGTTGGAAGCAATTTACGGTCAGCCGGGTAGATTACACCGACTGTTCGAGTGGGTCTCGTATCTGAAAGTGGAATAACGACGGTAGATCGAGGTGTATTATCGACCAATGTCATCTCAGGCATCAAGGATACACCTAAGCCTGCAGATACTAACCCTTTTAATGCGTCAATATCTTTCCCTTCGAATGCTATAGTTGGTGAAAATCCCACATCATTACATGCTTGAACAACTTGTTCACGAAATACAAATCCTTCAGGAAGAACGCAGAAGGGGTCATTTTTTAAATCCCGTAATCGAATGGATTCCCGGTCCGATAATGGATGATGAAGAGGGATGAGGGCTACGATATCCTCAGTGAAAAGGGTGTCCCCGCTAATCTTTTTTTCTTTTTCCAGATTAGGCATGGGGGCAATCATCGCCAAATTAAATTGGCCATTTACAACACCATCTATTAAATCGTAATAAAGGGCATTGCTCATTTGAAATTTTGCTTCGGAATAACGAGTGCGAAAAGCATATATGATGTGAGGCAATGTATGGGCTGCCATGCTAATCGGAAATGCAATTCGAACGGTCCCTTTTTCAGGATTTAAATATTCTCTTACTTCTCTCTTAGCATCCTCCATCAAATACCACACTTGTTTAATCCGTTCATAAAAAATTTTGCCAAGAGGGGTTAACTTGACATTCCTTCCCTCACGTATAAATAGTGCTATACCTAATTCCTCTTCTAAATTGGCAATTTGTCTGCTAATGGCAGATTGCGCAATATGCAAAGCATCAGCTGCCTCTGTTACATGCTCTCTTTTTGCTACTTCCAGGAAGTATTGAATTTGTCTCGTCTCCATTTTTTTACCACTCCAGGTGTAATGCATGAATTTCATCGAAATTATTGGAATCATCAATTATTAAATTATAAATTGTAAACACGTATTAGAAAAGGAATTCAGCAAAATTGAAAAATTTATATAAATAGTATTGTTAATAAAATAATCTCTTATTAATGGTATAGCTAAAGTGAATGTATTAATATTATTAGAAAAGAGATTAAGAGTATCATAGTTGTGGATTTAAAAGTACCTTTACAATCTGGATTGGGGGCTTTTTATTGAAAATGAAGAATTTTTTCTATTCCCTATCTATCCGCAAAAAGATTTTAGCGGCCATGCTAATCATCTCCATATTCCCCCTGACAATACTAACCATATTCACTGCAAAGTCGGTCTATTCGGATACGTATCGGGAGCTTATTGATAACCGAAAAATGAGCATTAACTGGGTTGCAGACCGACTAGCATTAAGTGTAAGTAAGTATATGGATCAATTTTATGAGTTTGAGGTCAATAAATCATTAAAAAATGATATCCTATCTTGGGCAGATGAAGAGAGAAAATTAGAATACCTGGCGCAAGAGAGAATAAGGACTGCGTTTCATACAGCTATTAGTATGGATGCAACGATTAATTCCATAGAGCTACACAACCTTTTCACAGGAAAATCATTTGTTGCTTTACGGTCAGGTACATTTGTAAACGAAACACAATCGGAAACGTCCATCTTGGATGAAAGGAATCTAAACTTGCAAACGAACCTTTTCTTCATGCGAGTGGAAAAGGAAATCCTAGTCATCCACCGGATTAATCAGTTTGAAACCAAAGTCCCTAAGGCTTTAATGGTTATTCACTTAAAACCAGAAGCACTAGGTGATATCCTAGAAAGCATCAAAACTACTGAGGATGAATCGGTTGTGTTATTAAATGATGAAGATGAAATCATACAAATGAATACGGGAGAGGGTGAGTTTCCATCGAAAGAAGTAATCACTTCTCGATTAAATGAAATGAAAAATGCCGATAATGAACAGTTTATAAAATCGGATGATTATTTTTATTTTTACCGATCAGTCAATGATGGTAAATTACAAGTTGTGAAAATTGTTCCGAATCATGTTTTGGTTAACTCACTCGAAAAAACTCTTTTAATAGGGTTCCTCATTACGCTTCTTAATATTATTGCTGCTATTTTATTCTCCATCTTGTTTTCAAACATCATAAGCAAACCTATTATCCGTCTTTCGAAAAAAATGCAAACCCTCACTTTGGATTCTAGTAATAAACCAAATACAGTAAAACGTGATGATGAAATCGGTATATTGCATACGAGCTTTAATGAAATGATTAAAAGGAATCAAAAGCTTATCTTGCAGGAATACCAAAGTAAAATTGATGCAAGAGACGCGCAGCTGCGGGCACTGCAAGCCCAAATTAATCCTCATTTTATGTATAACACCTTACAAGTCATTGGAGGTATGGCACTAGAGAAAAGTGTTCAAGAGATCTATAACATTACCCTTGCTTTGAGCGATATTATGCGGTACTCCTTAAACTTTTCTAAAGAAATGGTTCCCCTACGTGAGGAAATTGTGTATCTTAACAGCTACCTTTTTATACAAAATCAGCGATTTGGAAATCGTATTCATGTTAAACAGAATATTTCTGATCCTCTAATGGATATGTTCGTGCCTAAATTGGTTGTTCAGCCCATTATTGAAAATTGTCTGATTCATGGATTTCAAGATAAATCTGGAGAATGGAATATTTCGATTTCAGCAAATGTGGTGAACGAGAAAGATGTAGTGCTTGTCATTAGAGATAATGGTCAAGGAATTTCAAGTGAGCGCTTACGTACAATCCAAGAAGAATTGAAACAAGGTACACCAAAGGCAATTACTTCTGCACAACATATTGGGTTAAATAATGTGAACTCACGTATTAAACTGTCTTTCGGAGAAACATATGGATTAACCGTGGGTAGTACGGAAGGAGAAGGAGCGGTTGTAACAATCTTTATGAAAGTTCTAATGAAGGAAGGTGGCAGGGATGAGATATAAAGTGATCATTATTGATGATGAAGAATGGACGAGAAAAGTCATTAAACATCTCGGAAAGTGGAGCGAGCTTGGAATAGAAGTTGTAGCGGAAGCCTCAGATGGTAACTATGCTTACGAGCTAATTTCTCGCCTCCAGCCAGACATTATCATAACCGATATTAAGATGCCTCATCTCAATGGGATTGATTTATTAAGAAAGTTACGAGAAGAAGGGAATACCGCAAAAGTGTTGATTGTAAGCGGATTCGATGATTTTGAGTATACCAAGAGTGCCGTTAAGTTAAAGGCAAATGATTATCTCCTAAAGCCCATAAAGCCTGATGAGTTAAATGAGCAATTAGAGCGTTGTACCAAGGAATTGAAGGAAGAATCTAGGACACTCAAAGAACAAACGTTGGATTTAAATGGTTTTATGAATGTCCATTGGATCAAGGAATATACCGTATTCCAAACTTCCCTTTACGAATGTCTACGGTCCAATAATCAGGAATTACTGGAGCAAAAATTCAGAGGGTTCATTGATTATATTGTTAAGAATGAGGGGAATAGAGTTGAAAAGAGTTTAATCGTTTGTATTTATTTTGATCTCCATAATTGGTTGCAACGTTTTATTGCGGATAGGGGGTACAGTATTCAAGATGTGTGTGAAGGAAAAGATACCTCCTTTGTGTTTCATCAAGATAGCACGTTAAAGGATGTCCTACGATTTACCCAGAATCTCTACTCTGAGGCATTATCCAATGTTACTCGTTTCATAAAGTCGAGAAAAAGTATTGATGTGAAACAAATTGAATTTTATTTAGAAAGTAATTATCAATGGGGAGTGACATTAGAACAAACGGCCAATCAATTTTATATCAGTAAAGAATATTTAAGTAAAGTATTTAAAGAGAAGACTGGAACAAGTTTTTCAGATTATGTGACAGCGTTACGAATGAACAAAGCTAAAGAGCTGGTGATGGAATCAAAGGCCCCATTAAAGGAAATCGCTGAACTTGTTGGGTATGCAGATTTAGCTTATTTTTATCGCGTATTTAAAAAGTATTTTGGTATGACCCCTGGAAAGATGCATGAGAGCTTAAAATAATCCAATGAATCATCTTATAAAAGTAGAATGATAACTCTTTTAAGATTTTGTATAGTTAAGTCAAATAAAGTGCGCTTTATTAATCTGAAAGGGGTTCCTGTCTATGAAAAAATTGATATCTTCCATTCTAGTTATCGTAATGGTCATGGTCGGTTGTAGTAACAAAGAATCCTCCAGTTCGTTTGATCCAGAAGAAATCGAATTGAATATAATGATGAGTTTCCCGCAGTATATGGATCAGTGGGAAACGTATATTGATCAGTTTGAAAAAAAGATGCTGGACGAAGAAAACCTAAATGTTAAGGTAAATTTAGAAATGCCGAGTTCTGACCAGTATGAGAGTGTATTACAAGCGCGATTAAGTGGAAATGATGCACCAGATCTTTTTACCCTGCACAGCAATAATATTTCAACTTATAATAAAGCGGGACATCTAACGGATCTTACAAATGAACCATTTACCGAAAAGTTATTTGAAAATGTAAAAAAGACCATTACGCATGATGGAAAAATCTTTGTGGTACCTATTGAAAGCCAGGCATGGGGAGTTCTTTATAATAAGAAAATATTCAACGAGTTAAATTTAACAGCGCCAGAAACGCTTAATGAGCTGGAGAAAATTACGGAGACATTAAAAGAGAACGGTTATACTCCATTTTTATTAGCTTACCAAGAGCAATGGGTGCCGCAATTAATGACAGCGCTTACTCTTGGAGGGAAGGTTTCAGGGGAAGTACCAGATTGGGTGGAAAGAATGTATGCAGGTGAAGGTTCCTATGAAGAGATGAGGGATATTTTTGGTCCGATAGATTTGATTATGAAGAATGGTACGGACCGTGCCATGGAATTAGGATCTGAACTAGGCGCAGCTGATTTCGCGAATGGGAAAGCAGCGATGTTTGTGCAAGGAACGTGGGCTTCTGGAACGATCATGCAAACAAACCCGGATATGGAGCTTGGTGTGTTCCCATTACCAATTAACAATAATAAAGCCAATACGCTCGTGAACCTGTCTACCTCTACAACTTTGGCTGTTCATCCCGATAGTAAGGTGAAGGATGTTGCACTAAAGTTTGCGAATTATGTACTTGATGATAAGGATTCTTCTACTCTATTCGAATCAACGCGCTTCAATCCAATTGCCGCCATTCACGATTACGAAACAGATCCATGGGTAACGGATGCTTATCAATATGTGGAAGAGGGACGTTCTTACCAGGATTTAGTTCTTCCTCAAGCTGTCACAGAAGAACAGGGTAAACTATTACAGGAATACTATATAGGAAGTATTACGAAAGATGAATTTATTAAGAGGATGGATGAAGTTTTTGCTGAATCTGTAAAATAAATCAAACACTATTAACGGATGGATGGTTGGTAATCAAAAGAGGCGGGCCAAATGTTCGCCTTTTTTATTATCCAATAGAAAGAAGGAATAATCATGTTTAGTAAACAAAAGGAAAATAGAATCTTATTAGTATATGTTTTACCAGCACTTATCGTCTATCTCCTTTTTAAACTGTATCCTGCTATTTTAGGATTTTACTATTCCTTAACGGATTGGAATGGGATCGATCAATCCTATGAGATGATTGGATGGGCTAACTTTAAAGAAATATTTGAAGACGTTTATTTTTGGGAATCGATCCAATTTACCTTTAAATATGTAGTGGTCATATTAGTCGTATCGAATGTCTTAGCCTTACTTTTGGCTGTTTTAATAGAATCCAGATTGAAAGCGAGAGGTTTATTTCGAACGCTGTTTTATATGCCCAATATGATTAGCATGATTATTGGTGGTTATATGTGGGTGTTTATTTTTACTAGGGTGATCTATTATCTTGCGGATAATTGGGGTTTAGCCTTTCTTGATCAATCTTGGATTGGTGATCCACGTTATTCATTCGTGGCGATTATCATCGTATCGAGCTGGGGAACAGTGGGTTATTTAATGTTAATCTACATGGCTGCCCTCCAAGGTGTACCTCTTCAGTTGAAGGAAGCGGCAGTTTTAGATGGAGCGAATAGCTGGAATGTGTTTCGAAATGTCACCTTTCCGATGATCCAACATGCATTTACCATCTGTATTTTTTGGTCCTTGAGTTCTGCCTTCCAGGTATTTGATGTAATTTATGCCTTAACAGGGGGAGGTCCTGGAAGAGCGACCCAATCGGTGGCGTTGAATATTTATGAAGAGGCGTTTAAAGGAAATATAAGGTATGGATATGCTACAGCAAAATCAACTATATTATTTGTCATCGTGTTCCTGCTCACATTGGCTCAACTTAAAATGATGAAAAGAAAGGAGCAGGAGCTATGAGAATAAAGCAAAAAGCAGGAAATATACTCGTTTATTCCATCTTAATCCTTCTCTTGATTTATTGGCTTTTCCCGCTTTTCATCGCGATACTGAACTCCTTTAAAACAAATGGGGAACTTTTAACCAATGTATTATCTTTACCTAAAGAATTACAGTTTGAAAACTATACTCGCACCTTTGAAAAAATGAACTATGCACGTAGTTTAATGAACACAGTCATTGTGGCGAGCATTGGTGTTTCTCTTATGATTTTTTTTTCTGCAATGGCAGGCTGGAGATTAGCTCGGACAAAAACAAAACTGTCTACGTTTATTTTTGGCCTTTTCGTTTTCTCGATGTTGGTTCCATTCAGTTCGATTATGATTCCATTGTATAAAATCATGTTACTGTTTAATATGAATAATTCCTTAATGGGGTTAGGCCTTGTATACACAGGACTAGGTGTAAGTATGGCTATTTTTCTTTATCATGGATTTGTAAAAAGTATTCCTAAGGAGATAGAGGAATCTGCTCTAATGGATGGCTGTCGTCCATTTCAAATCTTTATCTATATTATTTTTCCATTATTGAAGCCGGTGACGGTGACCGTTTGTATAACCAATGTCCTCTGGATTTGGAATGATTTTTTACTGCCATTAATTGCAATATCAGACAACGAAAAATATACACTCCTTTTATCCACAAACACATTATTTGGTCAGTATAGCAGTGATTGGGGGGCTATATTAAGTGCATTAATTCTAGCTGCGATCCCTGTGATTGTTTTTTATGTCATTTTTCAGAAGAGTATCCTTAAAGGCATTGCAGAAGGTGCGACGAAGGGGTGAAGAAGATGAACTTTATCAAAAGGGTCAACAGCTCATTATATCGTGGGGATGAACCAATTGTCCTTCGAGGCTTCGGATTAGGGGGATGGCTTTTACCTGAAGGATATATGTGGAAGTTATATACCAAATGTGATCGTCCTCGTCGGATGGAAAAACTAATCATCGAGCTCTGTGGTTCGAAGTATGCAGAACATTTTTGGAAAACCTATTATTCTACCTATATAACAGAATGGGATATCGAGCTGATAGCAAAAAAAGGCTATAATTCAGTACGTTTGCCGTTAAATGCTCGTCACCTTTACGATAGGCAAAATGAACAATATAGGTGGAAAGAAGATGGATTCAAATATATTGATCAACTGATTAATTGGTGTAAAAAATATGGTATCTATATCATTCTGGATATGCATGGAGCACCTGGCGGACAAACGGGGACCAACATTGATGATAGCTTAGTAGATCTGCCTGAATTATTTATGAACAGTCACTATCAACTTGATTTAATTGCCCTTTGGACCGAAATTGCACGACGATACAAGAATGAAAGTATAATCGCTGGATACGATTTATTAAATGAACCTTTACCCAACTGGTTTGCAGAATACAATCATCAGGTTCTCCCATTATACAAAGAATTAATTCAAGCTATACGAACGGTTGATCAACAACATCTTATTATCCTAGAAGGCGTTCACTGGGCAACCGATTTCTCTATATTTGATGGGGTACGAATAGAAGACTTAGATTCTAATATCATGCTCCAATTTCATAAATATTGGAGTCCCCCAGATCAAGAAAGCTTATCTAATTTTCTAGCCTATCGGAATCAACTGAATGTTCCCTTGTTCATGGGAGAGGGTGGGGAAAATAATCTTCTTTGGTATTCGGCGATATTCCCGCTTTACGATAAGTTGAACATTTCATGGTCTTTTTGGACCTATAAAAAAATGGACACTGTCAACTCGCCTGTTTCTTTTTCGACTGCTAAGGGATGGAGTAAAATAATCGCATTCATAGATGGAGAAATCGCCATTCCACAAAATGAAGCAATCGATATATTTAATGATTTTCTATTGAGTATTCAAAATCCAATCATTAATGATTTGGTTTTCAATAGTCTTATATGTCGAGTACCGATAAGAATTCATGGCGAATTCTACTCCCAATACTCTACTATAAGACCTCGAGCAAAACATGTTGAATTACGTTCTCAGGATCCAGTAACTATTTTGTTTGAAAATGGGAAAAGTGGAGTTCCTGATTACAAAAGACACGGCGGGGAGCCGGAGCCTAAGGAAGAAAATATCATTGTCGATCTTTCAGCAGGGGAAGGTTTACAATATGAATTTGTTATAGATCAATCGTATCCGACTATACAATTCTCCATTTTTGCACGAGGAAATGGAGAACTCCAACTAGACTGTGATCATTTTCGTTGTTTGTTAGATGTTAATGGTAATTGGTCAACGATAGATACACCATTGTTCAGTAATCCAGATATCAAAAAATATTCATTACACCTTCTATGTCAAAGTGGTCAACTTCAGTTAGATTATATAGATATAAAAATAGTGGAGTAGGATTTACTTGGTGCTGTATTGTGAAAAAATTGAAAAAGCCGGATAAGGCATACGGGAGAGAAAAAGCAATTGAAGATTTTTACGAATTAAAATTATGATGATAAGAATAATATATAAGATGAATTTGAGTAGGGATTTATCAATGAAACCCATCTAAAGATGGGTTTTCTGCTAGTATGCTAATGATATATCATAATTCGGAGGGGAAATCATGAGCAAAACAGAGGAATTGAATCAGGAATTGCAGGTCTTGACCAGTCGGCGTGATCGGATGCAGAAGAACCTTTATGAAGTGGAAAAACGTATTAATGAGATTGTAACTGAATTGAAAAAACAAAGAATGTGAGAACCCCGTTGTTTATAACTTATCTAGTGTAAAAATGTAAAGTAAGGATTGTTACTTGTTGAATTTATAAAAACAATAGAAAAAAGCAAGAGAGATGAACTCTTGCTTTTTTATGATTTTAATGGCTTGTGTTGTGGCTCTCTGCCATCCCTAAGTCGTTTTTGTAGGCCGCCATCGCCAGTTCATACCTCACCTTTTTGACCGCTTCCACGAAATCCGCTTCCTTCACAAGACCAGATAATGAATACCGGTGACCCCTGAAATCCACGTTCAGTTCGGTGATTTGGTTAAATTTGAAACTCTCCAAGGGTACTCCGTTTTCATCCTTTAACAGGTATTGACCGTATTTCTCGTTGCAAGTTTGTGCAACTTCCTCCATTACCTTGAAGGCATCGTCTGGATTTTGACTATAGTTGAGGACAAGGCTTTCGTTCACCCTGCGCATTCCCCGGTTCCCGTTCTGAAGTTCCGTGATGCTGCTATAAGAGACCGAATAGAGGTATCCGTCATACTGGCGGATCTTCAGGTGGCGCATGCTGATTTCCTCGATTTTCCCTTGACGGTTTCCATTGATGATTACATAATCCCCGAGATGGATCTGGCGCTCAAACAAGTAGGTAAGCCCCATAATGTAATCTCGGATGATATGCTGGAAGATCAATGCCAAGGCACCTGCCACCACGACCGAACCAGTGAGAAATCTTGTTAGTTCGAAGAAATGGCTAGCAACATAAATTAAGAATAAAACCAATCCCAATACCTTTGTCACCTGGTTCGCAAAATGCATCAATGTATCCTCAAAATTTTCATCCAAGAAGCTCGTCTTGTCAAAGAAAAGATTGATGGATTTGCGGATCATATAAACAGTGAGTATAATCAGCAGTGCCACGGTTAAAATTTTTACGGGAAACTTCTCGAACAGTTCTAAGAAAAACACACTATCACCCCTAATTTCACACTATACCAGAATGCGGATAAGGAGAAAAACTTCCTTTCCCAACAACCTTTAACGATATCATTGTTCCTAAAAAAATAGAAGCCCTCTGGCATAGCCTAATGCAGAAGAAAACATGGCAAAAATAATGATGTTTTTTCTATTAATCCCACTATCAGAACGCTGAGCAATGAAAGAGTTTATTAATACTCCACTTAGTGAACTTACAGCCATAAAAATACCAAAAGCCCCCGTGCTCATTCCAAATTCCTCGGTAGAATACAAAGATAAATATGGCATCGTAATGGAGATTCCTGTTCCGACGAGAAGCATACAAATCATGAAAAGACTATAGCTTTTTATTGCGAACAACTTTTTTATACGAAGTATCATTAATTTCACCACCTGCTAATCCCTAATGGATACGTATCACTATTATAAAAAAAATGAAAAGAATACGTTATCATATTCCTCTCAAATGCTTGCCTATTCCTTGCATACCCAATCATTTAATGGTTTAAAGAAGATGTAACAGTATAATTTGAGAACTTACATGTTAATCATATTGTTTTGTTCTTTTGTTATTTAAGACCCTTAACTTAAAAGAGGGTCAAAAAGAATTTCAAATAAGAATTGCTACTACTTGTCAAAAAATAATGGAAGAAGATAATAGAGATAAAAAAATTAATTTTTTACCAATAAAAAACAAAAGTTGGCCGTCTACTATATGAAAGGAGGCCAAAGATGACTCAAACTAGTTTGCATCAATTAAAGACCTCGGTGGATCCCCGGGATGAATTTAAGCAATTATATATTGACCATAAAAAGCATGTTTTCGCGATGGCGTTATCGATTTTAAGAGATTTTGAATTGGCTGAGGATAGCTGTCTCAAATTTTTTTTGGCAGTTTTTTGGGTTAATGTATCCATGTTATGCGAATTATCAGGCATTGCAAAAAAGTTACCGGCCAACTGTCGAAAATCCCCAATAAGACGTTTAGATTCATTTCAATAATGGGACAAGATTGCAGAGGATTGGAAAAAAGGCAAGCTATTAGTGATGTAAGTTAATGCTTTTTATGTAATAATTATTTTGTGAAATGTAAATTTACAATTCATACGTAGTGAAAGTGGGGATCATAATGGCAACGGGAACACATACAGTAGAAATTCCAGTAGATGTACAAGCAGTTTGGGATTATGTCAGTGATCTTGAAAAATGGGCAACGTCAGTACCAGCCTATAAAGAACATGAAATCATAGATGACAAGCAATCTATTTGGACATTTGAAGGTAGTGTGAAAGGTATTAAAAAAACAATACAAGCGAAGGTAGATATTACCGTATGGAATGAACCTTCAAATATTAAGTTTGAACTAAAAGGTTTATCAGATAATTTTACAGGAAGCGGTCACTTTACTGCAGAAGATGTTAATGGTAAAACAACAATGACTTGTACGGTGAACGTCCATGCAGGTGGATTATCGGGTGCAGTGTTAACACCAATTATTAAATGGGCTGTTCCAAAAGTAGCATCTCGTTTAACAGAATCTATCGCACGTAAAATTGCAGTATTCTCATAGTTCTCAAAGATTGAAAGCTGATTCATTTTGGAGATACCTTCTCTGAAGTAAAGATGGTAACATTCTGAATTGTGAAGGATTTTACTTTGTGAAATTATCCTATATTGAGAATACTGATTTTTGAAATGATCACTTTCGTTTTATAAGGAACAACGTTTCAAGTAGTGAAAATGTAATAATGAATCAACAGAATAATAATCGTTGAAGAGGATGGTTCGCATGACAAAAACATCAAAAACAACCCTTCCTATGAAACGCAAATTTGATGTTCCAGCAGAAAAAGTGTTTGATGCGTGGACTAACCCAGAAATGCTTAAAAAATGGATGTTTACCATGGAACATACGAATAAAGTGGCAGAGAGTGATCCTCGTGTCGGTGGAACATGGGAAATTGTGGATCATCGAGATGGGAAAGATTACCTAGCTATTGGAGAATACAAAGTGGTGGAACCACCAACGAAACTCGTTTTTACATTCAAAATGCCTCAATTTAGTGATTTAGAAGACGACATTACAGTGGAGATCCAACCGCTTGAATCAGGCTGTGAAATGATCTTCACACAAGAAATTAACGTGACCCATGAAGAAGGTTGGACCACAGAAGATATTGAAAAAGCACATGAAGATTGGAAAAAAGAGACCGAACAAGGTTGGCATTATATGTTTTTATGTTTGAAAGAATTAGTATAAACATGAAAATTACATATCCATCATTTTAATATAAATTCAAGGTAACAGAGGTTTTACTTAATATGGATAAAGCCTTTCATATGAAAAATATGTCTAGGAACAAGTGAACTAGGATTAATTTTTATTCAGCAAAAGGGCGCTTTCTTTAATTAAGAAGGCGTCTTTTTATAATGTACCAGATTATGGAATGAAACATTTAGAAGACAATAAGAATATTAACATAAATTAATGCTGTTAATATGGCAATATAAGAAATTGGAGCTAGAAAAATATTTATAACTAAAAGGAGGCAGAACGATGTCTATCGAGGTAAAGCCAAGAAAAATAATTTTAGATTTAGCCGTTACTTTAGATGGTTTTATTGAAGGGAAAAATGGAGAAGTTGATTGGTGCATTATGGACCCGGACATGGGATTTATTAATTTCTTAAATCAAATTGATACAATTTTATATGGAAGAAAGAGCTATGATTTATGGGGGCAATTTACACCAGAATCAGAAGATGATGCTGAAAAAGAAATGTGGGAAGCAGTACATAGTAAACAAAAATATGTCTTTACCAGAACACAAACAGGGACTGATAATAATGCAATATTTATAAATGATCAGGTCGTTGAAGAAGTCAATAAATTAAAGAATATTCCTGGTAAAGACATCTGGTTATATGGTGGGGCCAGCCTTATAACAAGTTTTATGAATTTAGGTCTTGTTGATGAATTTAGATTATCTGTTCACCCGGTTATTTTGGGAGAAGGAAAACCGTTGTTTATTGACATAAAAGAGAGGGTAAATTTGAAATTGGTTCATACAAGATCATTCTCCTCTGGAGTTGTCCAGTTAATCTACCATTTTAAGAGGGATTGACTATATACATCTTCACCAAATTTATTGGTGCCTGTTTCTTGTCGAATTTGACAAGTTACAGGCACCTTTTTATGTTTAATAGTAAGGATGTTTTTTTTTACCAATAGGAACTTTAGAACATTACTAAAATATCATATGGAGATAATTAAGAATTTAAAGTATGATTAAAAATGAGAAAATTTTTACTACTTTAATTAATTAAGGAACCTACAATATGATCCATTGAAAACTACCAATTAGGAGGATTTATGAGATTTCGAACGAAGCTCTATGCAAGCATTGGTTCATTGCTATTGTTCATTACGATTATCGTTATGATTTTAATGAACATGCTTGAACAATCGACTGTTAAAATGAACGTTGTCATTAATGATTTAAATGAGAGAATCGAAATTGCTTCTACGATTAAAGACGAGACTTCAATAACAACAAATGTGTTAAATGCCTTATTGAAAAATCGTGAAGCGGCAATCAATTTAGACTTGATGAATGCATGGGAAAATTCAAATTCAGACTTACAACTGGCGATTGAGTCACTAGAGAAAAAGGACACCCAAGAGAAATCCCAGGAACTCATTGGTAAACTTAAAATCCTACATGAATCTTATCGAAATATGGGTGAGCAAGCGTTACTGGAAAGAAAAATCAATCCTAACGCTGAACTTACTCCTGCTTTTTTGACTGATATTGAACAATTCGGGTCTAGGAGGGCTCAACTGGCTGAACTGCTTCATGGCTTACAAGAACAAGAGATGAAGGATGAACTGTTACGTTCAAAAGATACCTATAATTGGGCAGTTGAAAATATATACATCTACCTTGTAATCGGCTTAATCATCGGTATCAGTTTTGCCATATGGATCATAAAAAGCACCAGCAACAATCTTAACAAGGTTACAGACGTAATGAAACAGGCAACCGCCAGTGATTTTGATACATTACCACGTATTGAAATTTCCTCAAAAGGGGAACTGAGTGAAATCGCTATGGCCTTTAATAAAATGGCTAATGCACTTGAGAAACATAGTAGAAACGAGAAACAAGTAATAGAAGAAGCAGAAGAATTGAGTTGGCTGAATACCAAAATTGCTAAAATCGCAACACTTTATCCGGAAGTAGAAAATGTCCAGATGCTAGCCAGTATGCTAATTACAAAGTTAGTACCTATGGTGGGAGCAAGCTACGGTGTCTTCTATTTAAAGGAAGTGAACAAAAGTGGCCAGTATTTAACAAGAATGTCTTCCTTTGCCTCTATGGGTGGGGACCAGGAACGAAAGCAATTTCGTTTAGGAGAGGGATTAATTGGGCAATGTGCACTTTTAAAGCGTCCGATTCATTTAAACGAAGTTCCAGACGATTATCTGAAAATTGGTTCAGGTCTGGGAGAAGCTTCACCTAAATCCATTATGATTTTACCAGTATTATTTGAAGACCAGGTACTTGCCGTGATTGAAATTGCCTCTTTTGAGGCGTTAACCCCGTTACATATAAAGCTGCTTGAAAAAGTAAATAACAATTTAGGGATTAAGATCAATAGTATTATCAACCACATGAAGGTAGAACAATTATTGCAAGAATCACAAGCCCTGACGGAAGAATTACAAGCCCAATCTGAGGAACTTCAGATGCAGCAAGAAGAGTTAAGAACAACAAATGAAAAACTAGAGGAACAGTATGAAGCATCTAAACAGAAGAATTTCGAAATACAAGAGGTTAGTGCGGCGCTAGAAGAAAAGGCACAGCAGCTGGAACTTAGTTCTAAATATAAATCTGAGTTTCTAGCAAATATGTCACATGAATTAAGAACGCCTCTGAATAGTTTGCTCATTCTAGCACAAATCCTCTCTGAAAATGGAGAAGGGAATCTGACACCTAAGCAACAGGAATATATTAAAACCATTTACTCTTCCGGTAATGATTTATTGAACCTAATCAATGATATTTTAGATTTGGCAAAGGTAGAGTCTGGAAAACTAGATTTGATTTCAAAAGAAGTAGAATTAAATGAGGTGAGAGATTTTATTTATCATCAATTCTCACCGCTTGCAAATCTTAAGAAGGTTCATTTTACAATCGAAATGGAAAGCGATTTGCCAAAGACTTTCATAAGTGATGAACAACGATTGCAGCAAATCCTAAAAAATCTTCTATCCAATGCGTTTAAATTTACGGAAAGTGGCAGTGTCTCCTTACAAATCCGCGAGGTCATGAAACACTTTACGGAGAAAATAGGGGAAGAACATCAAGCCGAAATGATGCTTGCTTTTTCCGTCAAGGATACTGGTATTGGCATTGAAAAAGAAAAACATGAGACGATTTTTGATGCCTTTAGACAAGCCGATGGAACGACCAGCCGCCAATATGGCGGAACGGGATTAGGCCTATCCATTAGCCGGAATATGGCGCAGTTATTAGGCGGGTTTATAGAAGTTTCAAGTGAAATGGGCAAAGGTAGTACATTTACGTTATACTTGCCAAACCGTCAAATGAATAGCAAACTAGTAAAACTGTCTAGGGCTCGAACGGAAGCAGCGGTCAGTTTAGAAGAGAATTATTTAGTGAACTCCAATGATCAAGTTTTCAGGGAAGAGCCAATGATCAAACATGGAAAATCGATTCTGAAAAACAAGAAAGTTCTTATCGTCGATGATGATATTCGTAATGTATATGCCTTAACGATTGCGCTTGAAAATCATGATATGGAGATTTTGGTTGCGGAAAACGGCAGAGAAGCGTTGGACGTACTAAAGGATCATCCTACTACCGACCTGATTTTAATGGACATTATGATGCCTGAGATGGATGGGTTTGAAGCGATCCAACATATCCGTAAGATAAGCAAATTTGAAACCATCCCGATCATCGCCCTTACTGCAAAGGCGATGAAACACAGCAAAGAAGAATGCCTGGAGGCAGGCGCAACCGATTATATTAGTAAGCCGATTAACTTGGACCAGTTGTTCTCGTTAATGCAAGTTTGGCTGTTCACGAAGGAGGGGTAATAATCGCAAAGGTAGAATCGCAAGAATCTTCTAATCTAGTACAGGCTGAAGAAATCGAGAAAATTGAAATCGATTTATTACTAGAGGCTATGTTTCGCTATTACGGCTATGATTTTCGAAACTATGCCTTTCCTTTTATCCAAAGGAGGATTAACCATCGCGTTCAGATTGAGAGACTTTCAAGTATATCGGCCTTGCAGGAAAAAATCCTTCGTGAACCTGGTTTGATGGCAAGTGTACTTTCCGACTTTTCAATCAATGTGACCGAGATGTTTCGGGATCCAAGTTTTTTTAAGAGTATTCGGACAAAGGTGGTCCCTTTACTAAAGGATTATCCTTCGATTAAAATTTGGCATGTTGGATGTTCTTCAGGTGAGGAAGTGTATTCCATGGCGATACTCCTGCATGAAGAAGGAATCTACGATAAAACAAGAATCTATGCAACCGATATAAATAAGACTATTCTCGAAAAAGCAAAACAGGGTACCTTTCCGTTAGAAGGGATGAAAACCTATACCAAAAACTATATTGAAGCAGGAGGGAAACGGGCCTTTTCTGAATATTATAAAGCCATTGATGATAAGGTTTGTTTCCATCCCTTTCTTCAGAAAAATATGGTTTTTGCCCAGCATAATGTGGTATCCGATCATTCATTTAACGAGTTTGATATGATTATATGCCGAAATGTTCTCATCTATTTTAATAAGAAACTTCAAAATGATGTTCATCAATTAATATATGAAAGCCTGAGTACCTCGGGTTTTCTTGGTTTAGGAAAAAGAGAGGGGGTCAAATTTACACGTTATGAAGACTGTTACGGAGAATTTGATGGACCCGAAAGGCTCTATCGAAAAACTAAATAATACATCTGCTCAAAAGGTGAATATCTTAATGGTGGATGATCATCCAGAAAACCTTCTGGCATTAGAAGCAGTACTCACTTCACCAAACTACAATCTTATTAGCGCCCATTCAGGAAAAGAAGCATTAAAATGCATGCTTCAACATGATTTTGCAGTCATTTTACTAGACGTTCAAATGCCTGGACTTAATGGCTTTGATACGGCCAAACTTATAAAGGCGAGAGAAAAAACAAAAAATATCCCAATCATTTTTATTACAGCGATTAGTCAAGATATGGAACATGTTCATCAAGGATACTCCGTTGGTGCGATCGATTATATTTTCAAACCCTTTGCGCCGGAAACATTGAAAAAGAAAATTGAGCAGTTTGTTAAAATCCATCAAAATCATCAAGAAACAATCATTCAAACGGATCTAGGACATTTGCTTGAGCTGAATAAGGTCAACAAAAGGCTGGATAGAACCACCCTAAATTTACGTCGGACAGAGGCATTATCAAGAGCCGTAAGTGAAACGATAACCGATACGATTGTCACGTTTGATACTCAAGGTTGTATTCTTTCCGTGAATCCGGCCGTCACTAGGATGTTTGGATACGAGGCAAAGGAATTGATGGAAAAACACGTTCTGACGCTTTTTCCTAAATGGGAGGATGAAGTATTATTTGACTCATCACGCTCATTCCTTTCTACCATTAGACAATCGGTAGGAAAAATCATAGAAGTAATGGCTGGTCGAAAGGATCAAAGCTACTTCTATGCGGATCTGTTAATTGCTTCCACCAACATCGAGGATGAGCAGATTTTTGTTTGTACGATACGGGATGTAACAGAAAGAAAGCAAATAGAAGAAGTGAAAAAACAGCGATTTCATAATTTGGAACATATCGTCCAAGAGCGGACGCTTGAGCTGACCAAGGCAAATTTGAAACTTCAAAAAGAAGTTGAAGAACGAAAAAGGATGGCCGACACGCTATTCCGCTCCCAAGAGAGGTTTCGAAAAATCTTTGAATCCAGTCCTTGCTTAATGGCGATTTTATCACAAAAGGATCTTACTTTTATGGAGGTCAATACCAGCTGGACTAATTTTATTGGTTATAGCTGTGATGAATTAATCCATCAAAAGATAAATAGTAACCATTTTATCGATGAAGCAACGGAAACGTATATTGATCTGAATAAAAAGAGTAGAAACAAGAAAATCAGATATGAGACGAAAAAAGGGGAAGTTCGATCAGGGTTACTATCTACTGAGTTGATTGATATCCATTCCGAACCGTGTTTGCTGGTGGTTTTGACCGATATCACGGACAGGGTTCACCTCGAGAATGAAATGTATCGATTGGATCGATTAAATTTAATCGGCGAGATGGCAGCAGGTATTGCCCATGAGATTCGAAACCCGATGACAACCGTTCAAGGATTTTTACAATTATCCAGAAATAAAGTCGGTAATCTATCTACTGATTTCATCGATCTAATGCTAGAGGAATTGAAAAGGGCAAACTCGATTATCACAGAATTTCTAAATCTAGCTAAAAATAAAATCAGTCTCAAAAAGAAGCAAAACTTGAACGCCATTATAGAAGCTTTATTTCCTTTGATTCAAGCGGAAGCATTACGTTCGAATAAACAGCTAAAGCTTGACCTAGCAAATTGTCCTGACATCTCGCTGGACGAAAAAGAAATACGCCAACTCATCTTAAATATTGCCTTAAATGGATTGGATGCCATGACTTCTAATGGGAATTTGACCATTAAAACCTATAAAGACAAAGAGACAGTGGTTCTGCAAATAAAAGATGAAGGCCAGGGAATCAACCAAGAAGTATTATCAAAATTGGGGACACCTTTCTTTACCACAAAGGAAACCGGAACAGGGTTGGGATTAGCCATTTGTTACAGTGTAGCCAAACGGCATGATGCCCAAATTGAAATTGAAACGGGTGATGAAGGGACCACTTTCTCTGTTCGATTTCAACTCATTCCCAGCGTAACCAACGTGTAGGTACATCCTTTAACACGAAAAGAGAGGGGGAAGGATGCCGTGTTAAAGAAAGGGAAAATGATTTTGGTTATTTGTGCTGTCATTTCTGTCATGGTTCTAGGTTTAATATCCGTAACACTAGCTGATAAAAAGCCGACTGTGGTCGTGGTGTTAAAAGCAGGAGACTCACAATATTGGAAAATTATGAAGGCCGGTATGGAAAAAGGGTTTAAAGACTTTGGGATTGATGGAAAAGTGATGGAACCAAGTGAAGCAACACCACAGGAACAGGTAGAATTATTAATGAAGACGTACAAAGAAAAGCCCGATCTTATCATAACGGCTCCATACAGTTCATCTGTTGGCCCGACATTAGAAACACTAACGGATATTCCCATTTTGCTAGTAGATACAGACCTTACCATTAAAAACAAAACTGCATATATCGGAACCGATAATGACGACTTAGGTAAAAAAGCAGGAGCCTTTTTAGCCTCCCAGCTGCAGCCAGGTGATAAGGTTGCTATTATAGGAGGTGATTTATCTTTCCCGGTGTTTAGGGAGCGGGTCGAAGGCGCTACCCATTCTTTACAAAATGCAGGAATCGAAATTGCTTTTACCAAAACAGGTATATCAGATGATCCCAAAGCCGTCCAAAAGGCGATCACAATGGTTTTGCGTGACCATCCTGATATAAAAGGTGTGGTGACCAGTCATGACACGATCGCCTTCCCGGTCATTACGGAGTTAAAGAAACAAGGACTCTCGATCCCTGTCATCGGACCGGATGGTCTTACCGATATGCTTGCGTTAATTGCAGACGAAACCCTCCCTGGTACCATGGCCCAAAACCCTTATGATATGGGATATTTGAGCGTTGAGACAGCCTTGAAAGTGCTAAAGGGAGAAAATGTGGAACCATTCGTGGACAGTGGTGTAGATATTATCATCAAAGAGAATGCACAACATCGATTGAATTTTTATGAAAAAATAGTGAAGTAGATCTGAAATAGTAATAAAATGAAGCACTTCTCATCTGAGAGGTGCTTCATCTATTTCCTTTACCAATGGAGTAATATCTTCGCCATCACAAATCACTTTTTCAAGTTTAACAGAGTATGGACTTTCTTTCTTAATCCATTTCCAAAAGTCATAAGCCACGTGCTCTCTCTTTTTGCTACCTACCCTAAACGATCCTCTACGCATGATTTTATTATCATTACATTCGTAATGGATGTGTATTGATACGTTCATCGTGAGTCATACCTACTTTCGTTGTGGATGGGATTCACTCTTTGAATAGAGTATCTTAATTAATAATGTAGTTGTCAATAAGCAGTTTTATCAAATAGAAAAAGTTTGACGATATGGGAGAGGCCCACCGATATTAAATAATACCGATATGTTATCATTTGTCTGTGAAAAGGGTTTACCTGAAGAAACTATTTCCAATACATACATGAATGCATGGAATAGAAGGGAAACTAAAAAGTGTATGGGGAGTGATGACTTACTTACTACGTATGATAGGAAAGGGTGGGGAAAAATATGAAGCTCATTTACGACCGACTGCTTGAATATGGTATGGACCCTGACCTTACGGATTTTCTTGCTGTGATGATTCTTATTCTTTTTATAGGGATTCTCTGTATCGTTACAAATTTTATCACGAAGAAAGTCGTACTAAGGGTCATCACGCACATTATTACCAATAACAAAATTGAGTGGGATAATGTGCTTTTGGAGAGAAAAGTTTTTCACAGGTTATCACATATTGTTCCGGCTATTATTGTCTATTACTTTTCTTCAACCTTTCCTGACTTTCAATCTGTGATTGAGAAAGGCGCGGTTATCTATATAATCATTGTCGGGTTAATGGTCACGAACAGCTTTTTGGAAGCATTTAATGATATTTACTTAACCTTCGAGATCTCTAAAATTAAGCCAATCAAGGGCTATATTCAGGTCATTCAAATCAGTATTTTTATTCTCGGAGGAATCGTCATTATTGCCAATTTGATGGGGGAGAGTCCTTTTATCCTTCTCAGCGGGATTGGTGCTTTATCAGCTGTTCTTCTGCTCGTGTTTAAAGATTCGCTGTTAGGACTTGTAGCCGGTATTCAATTAGCGGCCAATGATATGGTACGCGTCGGTGATTGGATTGAAATGCCTAAATATGATGCCGATGGAGACATCATTGATATCTCGTTGAATACGGTAAAAGTCCAAAACTTTGATAAAACGATCACGACCATCCCAAGTTATGCTCTTATTTCTGACTCTTTTAAAAACTGGCGAGGAATGCAAGTTTCTGGTGGACGACGAATTAAACGATCGTTGTTTATTGACACCAAAAGTATAAAGTTTTGCACCGAAGAAATGATTGAGAAATTCAAAACGATCCAATATCTTTCTGAGTACATCACTTCCAAAGAACAGGAAATTGCTGAATACAATACCAGGCATGAAATTAATCTGGATAATCCAGTGAATGGCCGAGCACTCACCAATATCGGTGTTTTCAGAGCGTACATGAACTACTATCTTCAACATCACCCAGGAATCAGTCAAGAAATGACCTTACTCGTAAGACAATTGGCGCCAACTGAAAATGGATTGCCACTAGAGATTTATGCCTTTACCAATGATATTCGCTGGGATGTGTATGAATCAATCCAATCCGATATCTTTGACCATCTCTTTGCCGTTGCACCGGAATTTGAGCTGCTTATCTTCCAGAATCCATCTGGGAATGACTTTCGAAATATGATGGAGGATTTTGGAGGGAAGATAAGGGGGCGAGGTACAGATAACTACTCATAGCAGTATTGCAATTGGAGATCAAAAGCACACTAAGAAAATACCCAAGTGAGTTCTTCTTCTAACTTGGGATATAATCTATTAAGTCTTATTTTAGTTATAGAGTAGAAATTGTTACAAATTCACTAAATACCTAGTAAATCAATCTTCGCACTTCATTGGGCGGAGATTTTTTGTTTTTAATTTTTATAGCCTTTGTATGGAAGGTGGATATTTTTGAATTTTTTAAATTGTGTCAAATAAGTCGTACAATTGGTAAAAAATTTTACAGTTTACATAGATGGCTCTTTGATAAACTTTAAATGGATTGAAAGCGTTATCAATCTTCTATTCTTTTTGGAGGTGTAAGGAGTTTATTCATTGGGCAACAGAATACTTAAAAGGGAGGAAAAGTAGTAGTGGTGAAAATAAGAAGCAATAAAGGTTTAAAAGCTACGTCGTCTATTCTATTAACAGCTTCGTTGTTATTTTCTGGTTTTCCAAATATGACAAATGCAAATGAAGTGAATCCAAGTTCGACTGCAGTCTCAATCTATGATTCTATTCAACCTGGAGTTGACTGGAGGGATACGGAAGGGAATTTAATTGAAGCACACGGTGGATCCGTTCAAAAACTTAATGAGAAAGAAATCGATTTTGATGTAGACGGGGATGGGAATTTAACGAAGGATTTCTGGTTCTGGTATGGTGAGGATAAGACAAGTGCCACTCGCCCCGTTGAGGGAGTCAAAGCCTATGTTTCTGAAGATTTGTATAATTGGAAAGACATGGGAACTGTGCTTCGTATGCACGACAAACTACCAGTTAACGTGAGTGAGAGTGGAACGGAACTTGAATACAATGCTGCTAGTTTAGCAGAATTAAAAGAGTGGGGGAACTTGACGGAACCTACTGCAGACGTAACTCAATCTCAAATCACCATGGCGAAAGACTTCCTAGAAGCGTATGTTACTAAATGGACTGAAAAAGAAAATAGAATTGCGGAAGAGTATGATGAAACAAATTTAAGATTGGCATTTGAAAATCTGTACGGCCGTTATAACATAACGGAACGTCCAAAAATGCTGTATAACAAACAAACTGGCAAATTTGTTATAGCCTACCATGCAGATGGTCCGACTTATCAAAATACTGATTTAGTTAAGTGGGTAAAAAACGGAGCAAGACCAAATGATCTCAACACTGGCAGTCGTTATGGGAAAGCATTAATGGCATTTGCCGAATCGGATACACCATTTGGTCCTTTTAAATTGGTTACTGCAACAAGAATGAACTGGACAGAAGGTGTGACTCCTTCTGATCGATATGGTGAATCACGGGATTATACGGTCTTTGTCGATTACGGTAAAGACGTAAATAATGACAGTGTTGATGACGCTTACGCTGTTTATTCTAGTGAAATGAATGCAGAGATGTATGTTTCATTACTAAATTCTGAGTATACGGGTCCAGCAGTTGCAGGTGGGGAAGCTGTTCCTGGAACGGATTACAACTATAGAGCCCTGCCTGACCAACATCGAGAAGCGTCCTCCGTGTTATATTATAATGGGTACTATTATATGTTAACTTCAGGAACAGATGGCTGGAATTCGACGAATGTCATTTACTATCGTTCAAAAACCATGATTCTTCCCGTTGGGGAAAAGTGGGAAAGGGTAGGAGATCCGTTTGCTAAAGCAGGTACAAAAGGCTATGACTCCCAACCGACAAGTATCATTACAGTAGATGCTGAAAAAGGTCAGTTCATCTATATGGGTGACCGATGGAGAATCAGCAGTAATGGTTCCGCCGGTCCAAACTCTCGATATGTTTGGCTGCCGATTCAAGTGAGTACGAACCATACAATTAATATTGAGTACTATGATCGTTGGAATCCAGCCTCTGAATGGTTATATTATAATGTCACAATCAATACGGAAATACCTGAAAAAGTGTTAGTAGGTGAAATTCCGAACCTACCAAGTACGGTGAATGTGACAACTACAAAAGATACTACCTTTGATACACCTGTAACATGGTCCTATAATCCTGAGGATTTCACAAAAAAAGGCAGTGCTGTTGTAGAAGCAACGTTCCCGGAAATAAGAAATAAAGTCGTTCGGTTGGAGATTCAAGTTGTTCCACCGCTAGATCTTGGGGAAGTAGAACTTAATAGTAATGTCTTCTTATATGGCAATCAGTATTCTCTAAGTACAAGCGTTGACAACAATACCGATTCTACTAAAACAGTGACGATAAGTGCTAATACTCCAAGTGGTTGGATAAGCACCCCAGTTACTGTACTGCTAGACAGTATGGAATCCAAAGAGGTTACGATCCCTGTAACCCCACCTAAGGTGGCGGAACCTGGGTTATTCAAATTGGCTGTTTCTGCCTCAGATGATAGTAATAAGATTGAAAAAGAAGTAGAAATTTTGGCGGTGCCAAAGGCAGAAGATTTACTTTATGCATTCGATGCCGGGACTGCTTCCAGTACTGTTTTTGAACAATTTAAAAGATTGTCACCGTTAGAAAAATGGGATACAGGAAAAGGATATGGATGGATTGGTACTGTACCTGATAGCCGAGATCGAGGAACAGTTGATGCTTTACGAAGAGATTTCATTGCTAATTTCAGCCCGGCAACACTAGGTCTCACTGTCCCTGCAGGATACCACACGGTTTATGTTTTATCTGGAGATCGACAGTACAGTCAAAATACGACCGTCATCTCTGTTGATGGAACGAAGGTGGCTGAAACAGGTGGAACGGCTGCTGGGGAATATAAAATGATGCCATTCGTTGTGAATGGCGGTGAATTTGGTAAAATCGTAGAGTTACAGTTTTCCGGTAATTCTAAAAATCACTGGATATTTAATTCTGTAATGGTCCTGGAGGGTATACCGACATCTGTAGATGAGATGATTTCACTTGTAGGTCGATATAAGTCAGAGGGTGAGTTTGCAAACAATGGTGTGGAACAATCTTTACAGGCTCATTTAAATTCAGTAAGCCATTTCGAGCAAAAAGGTGATTTGGAAAAAGCGGTACATCACTTGAACAACTTTAAACAAATGCTTGATCATCATAAAAAACAAGAGTTTATTTCAGAAAAAGCGTTTGGGATTCTTAATGCTAACGTTACGTACTTAGTTAAAAAGTGGAACTAGATAAATTAAAAAAGAAGACTGCTTCAAAAGTTCGCAATGATTGTGACTTTTTTGCAGTCTTCTTTTTCATTATCCTTTATTATTTCTAGATTGGATAATGTTTTTAATTGTCTTAAGTCAATATTTATTCAAGAATGGAGACTGTGAAGTTTGAGGGGAAACTGTCTAAAAAACTAACAAGAGGCTGCCGAGTCCCCCTGAACTGGGGTACTTGTAGTAGGTTTGACCAATGGCGTCCTCCACAGTCTTCAAAAATGTCCGTAGCCTGCGTGCCAGGCTAGCTGGGTTCGATTCCCAGGCAGTCCCGCCAACCTTAATATATAAGGATTTGTGAGTTTTTATCTTGAAGTTTAATTTTAGCTTTGAAAAATGTAAAATTATCTTCTTTGGTCACATTTTGGTAACAGTGGATATTTTTTAATAATTAAAATATGGTTATTTTATAAGCTGCTCAAATTGTTAGGCGGCTTCTTTATGCATATTCGGTATAAGTATCCATTGTTATTCCGATTGTTGAATGACCTAATCGTTCAGAGAAGGGGAGGGTTTTTAGTAATCGATCTACTTTTACTCGATTCTTTAAACCTTAATTCAACCTTTTTTACTTCTTGGAAAGTTTGTTTTACATTATTTCAAGATTATCAAAATCAATATCCTGCTAGTTTAGCCCAAGGAATTCTCCCATGCCGAGGAAATACTTAAAATACAAGTCATATTATGAACGCTTAACCACAATCAACATGAGACCGGTCATACATTGTTTTCAATAATATATATTTGAACATGCGCATGTGATCGAAATCGTTTCTGCCTTATATTTCTAGTTCATCAAATCCAAAGGAGGAGTTAACCAGTTCATTAATTCATCGCAAAAGATATCATGTGGAACAATTTGATTGAACGTTATAGACGTTGTTTTTGAATGATCGTGACTACCGCCTGAATAGATACCTTAATAATAAAACAAAAAAAGGGCAAGTCCTTAATATTATGAAAGTTTTGATTGATTTTAATGGAATTTTTCAGTGACACTGTTCAATTCCAGAGTCATTTGCTAGCATATTAAATTAGGTCTTATTAGGCTGTTCATTTTATAGATCACAGTTCAATTTTTCACTAGTGTGTTTTTCTATTTATATACTAAATAACTAAATGACCTTTAATTAAACTGAAATATTATATGAATATAATATACGTAATATTCTGAAAATTAGGTTGACCCAACAACCCGTATACAGTATGTTTATGTAAAGACTAA
Organism: Neobacillus sp. CF12; assembly: GCF_030348765.1. GTDB lineage: Bacteria > Bacillota > Bacilli > Bacillales > Cytobacillaceae > Neobacillus. The sequence goes on from NZ_JAUCEU010000007.1 coordinate 180,481, forward strand.
ATTATGTATTGGTAACAAGTTAGTTTAAAGATTTGACTTAAATTTATTGGAGGAAAGAAAAATGCATCTCAATCCTTCTACGTTATCAGAAAGTGAATTATATAAACTAATGAGCGGGGCTGTATCCCCAAGGCCCATTGCATGGGTTTCAACTGTAAGCAAAAAAGGTTTATTTAATCTGGCTCCTTTTAGTTTTTTCACAGTTGCTTCCTCAAAGCCCCCTATGCTCTGTATTTCTATTGGATCAGGAGAAGGGGATCGAAATGGGATACCCAAAGACACGTTAACAAATATCAGGGATACATATGAATTTGTTGTTAATTTTGTACCTTATAATTTAATTCAAGAAATGGAGAAAAGTTCTAAAAATTATGACCCGTGTATAGATGAGTTTATTGTGGCAGGTGTGAATAAGCTAAAAAGCACTATAGTAAATCCTCCTGGTGTAAAAGAGTCACCTATTCAGTTTGAGTGTAAACTCGAGAACATCATTCCATTAGGGAAGGATCATTTAGTCATTGGTAAGGTTGTACATATCTGTGTACAAAATGAATCCTATCAAAATGGCAAACTTGATTTGATAAAATTACAACCAGTAGGACGATTAGCAGGAAACTACACACATATACAAAATATTTTTACACTTTAATCAATTAATACAACAAAAAATAATGGTTGTATAATATATAAAAATAATATTCTAAATTTTTAGAAAATTGGGTTGACCCATCAACCTGTTATATGTTACATTCTTAAATAGATTAAGCCTCTTTGTAAAATTGACCCAACTTATTCCAACTAGACCAACAAAACTCCAACTATAGCAGTAGACGACTCCAAATGCACGCAAACTTCAACTAGTTCAACAAAAAGAAAACCAAAAAAACTTCATATTAATTAAAGGGTGGGGTAAATGAAGGAAAAACCGCAAAGAAAAAGAATTCTGATAGCCTCCAACACATTTGAAACTGAAAATGGGGCATATGAGGTGCTTCGAGAATTAGATTGTGAAGTAATTACAATCCCCGCAGGTGAGAGAAAGAAATGGACAGAGGATGATCTAGCCAAGGCCATTAAAGGTTTTGATGGAGCTATTCTCGGGGGGGATCACACCGTTACATCTCGCGTTTTAGAAAAGGCTGATAGATTAGAAGTGATTTCCTTAAATTGTACTGGATTTAACCATATTGATGTAAGCGCTGCTACTGATAAAGGGATATCTGTTTTCAATATGCCTGGATTAAGCTTTAATGCGGTTGCAGACTTTATCTGGGGGCAGATCCTTGCCGTTATGCGTCAAATCGTAAAAGGGGATAGAGCAATTCGCGCAGGTGAATGGGTCAATGGTGTAGAAAAAAGTACCGCTGTATCTGGAAAAACCATTGGTATTATAGGAATGGGATCGATAGGTCAAGCTGTAGCAAAAAGAGCAATTGGGTTTGATATGAAAATCATCTCCTACGTTCGAACAAAGAGACAAGAGATAGTCGATCGATATAATTTAACTTTTGTATCGAAAGAGGAATTACTTTGCAATTCTGATATTGTTGTAATCTGTTGTCCTCTAAGTGCTGAAACTTTTCATTTGATTAGTGACCGAGAGCTTCATTTAATGAAACAAACTAGTTATATCATTAATAGTTCAAGAGGGCAAATAATAGATGAAGACGCCCTGTACAATGCATTGGCGCAAGGGGAAATAGCAGGTGCTGCACTAGATGTTTACAAAGATGAGCCATTAAAAGAAAGTAAGTTTTTTGATCTAAACAACGTAGTACTTACACCGCATATTGGAGGGTTAGCAGATCAGCAAATCTATGCATGTGCAGAAGGTGCTGCAAAAAATCTAGTTTCCTTTTTTAAAGGGGAAGAGGTTTTACACATAATAAATCCTGTCGTTTCAAAAAATTAAAATATTTGGGGTGAGGATAATGAGAAAAAAGGTAAAATGGTTTCTTTCAACTTTATTTGCTGTGGCTTTGATTTCTTCTATTTTAATTGGATGTTCTAAAGAAACGTCTAATTCCGGTAATGGAAAAGAGGTAAATATCAAATTTTGGACACAATCAGATCCAACATATAAGAAAGCCGCACAAACATTAATTGACAAGTTTGAAAAGGAAAATCCAAACATCAAGGTTAAATTGGAATCTTTTCCGGAGTATTCAACCAAAGTGAGTACAGCTTTTAATACTGGAAACGCACCTGACGTTCTTGAGATGTTCGGAAGCTCAATTAAATTGGCTCAAGGAGGAAAGATTCTTCCAGTCCCGGAAAGTGTAATGAGTAAAGAAGAAATTGAAAAGACTTTTACTTCTGATAGTTTAAAGAACCGAACTTATAATGGGAAATATTATGGTCTTCCTAACGAAATTTCCATGGAGTCTCCAGGCTTGTTAATAAGCGAAGATTTGGTAAATAAAGCAGGACTAACCATTCCTGAGTCCTGGATTAAAAATAATGGACCTGCATCTTGGGCGGAGCTCCAGGATTTTTCTGAAAAATTAACGGTGATTGAGAATGGAAATATGAAACAAGCAGGTTTAGGTGTAATTGGTGGTCAGGAAGAGGCCATGTTTTTATCATTAATTTGGCAGTATGGAGGAGACTATCGAGATGAACAGAATGTTAAAGTCAACTTTACATCTCCAGAAGCGAAAAAAGCTATTGAATTTATGCAAGGCTTAATTACAGGTGAAAACAGAGTACATGATAAAGGTTTTAGTAAACGGTTTGATGGTTTTGTAGGAAAATCAGTCGCCATGACTATAGGGGCACCTTGGTATGCGGCTAGTATCAGTTCGGATGTCCAAGATTTTAAATACCAGTATTTTAACCTCCCTCCATTTGTTGATGGTTCAAAACCATACTTTGTAACTGAAGGCGGATGGGGATATCTGGTGAGTTCTAAATCAAAACATCCTGAAGAGTCTTGGGAACTAGTGAAATTCTTACTACAAAAAGAAAATCAAGATTATTGGACAAAAGAGGTAGGATCTATTTCTTCTAGAACAGATGCCGCTGTTAACAGTAATTATGATCCTACAGTAGGTTCAATAGAAAAAGCGATTACGATCTCAACAATGATTAGTAGTAATGGGCGTGACGCTGGTGCTTATACTGGAGATACTAGCCAATTAATTTGGACAATTGTTCGTCAAAACCTCGCTGCCATATTACAAGGAGAAGTATCAGCTGATGAAGGTTTGAAAAATATGGAAGACCAAGCAAATCAAATGATTGAAAGAAATAATAAAAAATAAAATTTAGCTAAATGGGAGAGAATTCTATTCCCTCCCTTTATTTGAAAAGGAGGGGGCGTTGTTTGAATGATACTAGGATATCTGAGCAAATTGGAAAAAAAGAATTGGAAAAGAAGATGGAAAGAGTCAGGGGATTATCAAAGATAAAAACTACTATTGAACACGATAGATTTCAGAGTAAATTTTTTATTCTAGTGGTGTTGATTCCAACCGCTGTTTGGTTTTTTACATTTATGTTCTATCCAATTTTTCTTACCTTTAAAAATAGTTTTACTGATGCAAATTTAGCATATAGCGAAGAAAGTTTTATTGGTCTAGAAAATTATAAAAGATTGCTAAGTGATCCTACTTTTCATATTGCCCTTAAAAATACAATTTTTGCTTTCCTTTACATTGTGCCAACTACTCTTGTCTTATCTCTTGCGGCAGCTCTATTACTTAATTCATTTAATAAGAAAATACGAGAAACTTTTACCTTGTTTTACTTTTTGCCTGTCGTCACTTCGATGGTTGCGATAAGTATTGTATGGTCTTGGCTATACAATCCAAGTTACGGACTATTCAATTACTTATTGAATCTGGTGGGGTTGCCCACACAAGGTTTTCTCACAGCATCAAAACAAGCATTGCCTTCTATTAGTGCAATCCAAATCTGGAAAGATGTGGGGTTTTATGCTGTCATTTTCTTAGCTGCCTTACGAAATATACCGAAAACCTACTATGAGGCTGCTACAGTAGATGGGGCTAATAAGTTTCAAATTTTTCGATACATTACGTTGCCTTTATTGAAACCAATTTTAATTTTTGTAGGTATTGTTTCAACAATTGGAGCATTCAAAATATTTGATCCTATTAAAGTCATAACCGATGGTGGCCCAGGAAACAGTACGATGGTTCTTGTTCTGTATATTATCCGTCAAGGGATTACCAATTCGGAGATTGGCTATGCATCTGCTATAGCTGTCGTAATGTTTGTAATCGTTTTATTGGTTACACTCATTCAGTGGTTCTTAACTCGAACAGATAAAAATGAAGGTATACATTGATGACTGTTTTATAGAAAGGAGAGAAAAAGGTGCAGAGGACTTATCGGTTTAAAAAGTTCAAATTCCTGCAATTTACACTGCTGCTGTTAGGAGCCATGGTAATGATGCTTCCATTCTGGTGGATGTTGTTGTCATCTTTTAAACCTGCAGGCGAATTACTGCAAGTTCCACCAACATGGTTTCCGAAAAGCTTCTCCCTGTCCAATTATGAAAAAGTATTGGAGGTTATGCCATTTTGGCATTACCTTTCAAATAGTGTGTTTATTGGAGTTTTAAATACATTTGTAGGTGTCTTAACCAGTTCTTTAGTCGGATATGTGCTCGCAAAATATCGTTTTTGGGGACGAAAATATGTCATTACAATCATTTTGGTGACAATGATTATTCCTTATCAAGTTCTGATGATTCCTTTGTTTACCATTATGATGAAAATTGGTTGGGTTGATTCTTATTATGTCTTAACAGTTCCTTATTTCTATAACATTTTTGGAATATTTTTAATGAGGCAATTCATGTTAGATGTACCGAATGAACTAATCGAAGCAGCTAAAATGGATGGATGCTCACATTTTCGAATTTTTTTCACAATCGTTTTGCCAGTTGTAAAGCCGGCTCTTGCAACACTAAGTATCCTCCTTTTCATGGAAAGTTGGGATTCATTTTTATGGCCGCTTATTTCGATCAATTCTCAGGAGTACATGACACTGCCAATTGGTCTTAACTCATTCTTAAGTGAACATTTTGGAAGATTTGATCAGTTGGTTACGGCTTCTGTAATGTCTGTCTTACCAATGATAATCATTTTTTTAATTGCTCAAAAGAGCTTTATAGAAGGAATTTCGCTTACCGGTTCCAAGTAATGATGGAATTTACAATCTAAATGAGGTGGATCTTAATGAGTGCTAAGCTTACGTCAGATATATTACTAGAACAATTAGAAAAACTAATCTTTACTAAGGAAGAGTTTCAAACCCTTTATGATTATTGTAGTAATCGCAACTATGGTGAAGAGGGAATCCCTGTTTATTTGTTGCTTGATGATTTGACCAATGATCAAGGTGATACTCAATCAATTCAATCAGGAGATCCGATGTTTAACCTACTGTTAGCAAAGGCAGCAAACGAATTACTATCTTACCTACAAAAAGAAGGTCATGAGTTGACTGAGCTTGATGTTGCTAAAGCATTTGAATTACTGGCAGAAAAGTATTTTTCGATAAATCCAGGAACTCCAAAATAAGATGAAAAATATGGAACAAACAAAAATGAATCCATTCATACTTAATGGAAGTTATATCCGATCAATAAATTTCCATAATACTCCCTATTTCCGGGTAGAAGAGTACGAAAGTCAGTTTGCTTTTTATCGCGACCATTTTGAGCCAGTTTCTGAAGAAGATTTAGATGAGTTTTTTGAGACGAAACGATGGAATAAGAAAAAGCCTGGCTTAATTATCAATTTTTATAACGGATATCGGAATAACTTTGATACTATGTATCCTATTCTAGAAAAATACGATTTTATTGGATGGTTTTTTTTGGCCACAGAGTTTTTAAGTATACCAGCTAATCAGCAAAAGAAATATGCATCAGACCATACCTTATTACTTGGCACAAATGAATATGAGGATGCCCGTTTTGCTCTATCATGGGATGAGGTGCGTGAACTAAGCAAGCGTCATGTCATTGCCAGTCATACTAAAACACATAGTGAACTAATAGAATCTTCAACTGATGAGGATATGGTAAGGGAAATTATTGGCTCAAAGTTTGAAATCGAGGAGCAAATACAGTCCGAAATATCTGCATTCGTTTGGCTTGGAGGGAAAGAGTTCGCAGGAAATCCATATGCGGCAAGTTATCTCCATCAGGCTGGCTACCGCTATTTATTTAGTAATCTGAAGATTGAAAAAATTAATAAATGAGGTGAATAAAGGGATGTTAATTAATACGGAACAAAGAGCTTTTCGGTTGGAGATACCGATGCTTCTCTCTTTTCATAAATGCAATGAAGTCCTTAAGTATGTTGCGAGTACGGTTCCTAAGGATCGCTTTTCCAGTGAAATTAATTATAAAGCAAAGGATAATAACGGCCCTCATTGGTTCGGTTACCGATGTTCTATAAAGGAACTTAATAGCAATCTATCACTCTACATTCACTTTGGCTTTATTTTTTTACCCAAAACAAAAGTTGGGTTAATGGTTGAACTTGATAGAAACAATAATCTCCAGGTATATGAACAGATCTGGGATCAAATTGAAGATTCGTCTTTTTATAAAGTTAATAAAGAAGAAAGTGATTATTTGAAATTATTCATTCCAGATGACCATCTTAGTCAAGTAATGGAAGAACATTCAGCAGTTACGCAAGCTGAATTAGTTCAAAAATATTTTATTTCCTGTTGTGATGCATTATTACGTGCAGGAAGAAAGGGGAACAAATGATAAAAAACTCAATTGACTTACAACCCTTTCAATTTCAGCTCGATGATCTTTTATCCTTATTTAACTTTACTAGAACAGTAAAGAATGTAATTGAAACTGCAAATGGTGATACCTTTGAAGTAATACTGGATAATCAAGCAAAGGATAATTTTGGTTCATATGCAGCTGGATATCGATGCTTTTTGAGTAATAAAAAGAATCAGAAGGAACTTTATATCTATTTTGGTGCAATATATAGTTATAAAAAGCAGGCCGGTATTTTTGCTGAAGTCGATCTGAACAGTAATCGTGAACTTTTTGATCAAGTTTGGAATAATATTCAACCCTCAGAGCAATATGAGCTAAATAAAGAAGAAACTCCCTTTGTTAAACTTTTTTTAACTCCTCAACAGCATAGGGCATTAATGGAAGAAACAGATGTAGGTAAGCAGACAGAGTTATTACGTGTATTTTTTATAGAAGTTTGTAAAGCATTTGCTAATACTTTATCAAACAATGGGGGAATTAAATATGAATAAAGATAGAAAAAAAATAGTCTTAATTGGTGCGGGAAGTGCTGTTTTTACACAAGGGTTACTTGCTGACTTTATTCAGGCAAAAGACTTTGGTTCCTGGGAAGTGGGATTGGTAGATATTGATAAAAAGGCATTAGATTCTATCACTCTTTTAGCAAAGAAAATGGTTGCCAAAATGAACGCGGATATTGTGATTAGTTCTTCGCAAGATCGACGTGAGTTGCTTCCAGGTGCGGATGTTGTGGTTACGACAATTGCGGTTGGTGGACGTCGTGCATGGGAGAACGATGTTTTTATTCCACGTAAATACGGAATCTTTCAACCAGTTGGCGATACAACAATGCCTGGAGGAATTTCAAGAGCACTACGGTTGATTCCGACAATGATCGAAGTGGCAAAGGATGTAAAAGAACTTTGTCCTGATGCCTACTTCTTTAATTATTCTAATCCAATGACAGCGATCATTTCAGCTTTAAGAAAAGTTGTAGACTTTCCGGTTATTGGTCTCTGCCATGGATCTATTTATCTTGAAAAATATTTATCTAGATTCTTAAGTGTAGACGTTGATCAAATATCATCTATTGGAGTGGGATTAAATCATCTTACTTTCCTATATGATCTACGAGTGGAGGGAAAAAATGCTTGGCCACTAGTAAATAAGGTACTTAGTGAACAAAAGGAAAAAGTGGCTAAAGCAGGTCACGAATATAATTTCTTCAATCCAATGCTAGAAGATACAGAGGTACCACAGTTTATGGATAATCCATTCTCATGGGCTTTTTATGAAAAATACGGGGCTGTACCAGCCGTTTTGGACCGCCATGTAGTTGAATTTTTCCCAGAACGCTTTCCACAAGGCAATTATTACAATCATGTCCTTGGCGAAAATGCGTTTCCATTCGAAGCAGTCATTGAGCGTGGAGATAGGGTATACAGTAATATGATTGACCAGGCTGCAGGGGATCTGGAAGTGGATAGCGGTTTGTTCAATCGTACAGAGGGCGAGCATGAGCAGTTAGTTGAAATTTTAAGGTCTCTTTATAATGATGAACGGAAAACTTTTTATATTAATTGTCCAAATAACGGAGCTGTACCTAATCTCCCATCTAACTCCGTTTTGGAAATGCCTGCAGTTGCAACAGGAAATGGGTTCTATCAAATGTTCATCCCTGACTTCCCTGAAACGCTAGCTTCTATTATTAGAAAACGTCTTTCAGTCGTAGATCTTACTGTAGAAGCAGCTATAAGCGGAAATCGAAATTATGTGATCGAAGCGATGCTCCTAGATGGTGCGGTAACAAGCGAAGAAGTAGCCGAAAAATTAACGGATGAGTTGCTAGAAGCACACAAACAACATTTACCACAATTTTTTGGAGAAAAAGTGATTCAAAATTAATTTAACCTAGTTATTAATAAGTGGGTGGGAAAATGGAGTTAGGTTTACAGGGGAAGTCAGTCGTAATCACCGGAGGAACTACTGGAATTGGTAAGGCTATAGCGAGCTGCCTTTTAGAAGAAGGCTGTCATGTTAGTGTTTGTGGAAGAAACAAAGATAAAGGGGCGGCTCTTGTTGAAGAGCTCGCCTTTAAAGGTCATCAAATTGTATTTGAATGTGCAGACGCATCAAATCATGAGGAAATAGAGAGGTTTGCTAAAAATACTATTAAGCGTTTAGGTCGGATCGATATTTGGATTAATAATGCAGGAATCTATCCTCAAAAAAAACTGTTGGAAATGACAGAATATGAGTGGGATGAGGTTATGCATATCAATTTGAAGTCAGTGTGGCAAGGTTCGAAGATTGCTGCAAGTTATATGCAAGAAAATGGAAGTGGAGTTATTCTAAATGCCGCATCATTTGCTGCCTTTATCCCTTCCGCAGGAAGTGGTGCGTATGCTGCTTCCAAGGCTGCAATTTTAAGTTTGACTAAAACTTTTGCTGCTGAACTTGCTCCTTTTAATATTCGAGTGAATGCATATGTTCCTGGTGTAATAGAAACACCTATGACAGGTCCTATTATCGAAAAAAACATCGATAATATGATCCAAACTATCCCTCTTGGTAAGTTAGGAAAGCCAGAGGATATTGCAAATGCAGTTGCCTTTATGGCATCAGATGTGTCCTCCTATATGACAGGTACATATATGGAGATTAGTGGTGGAAAATTTTGCGTCCAAAACCCAAGATTCGCTTGGTCGTAATGGTTAAGTAGAGGAGGATTATTTTGGAAAACACGATGCTTAAAGAAGTTCAAGAGAATTTGTTACGTGGACAATATATTCGTGCAATTAATTATCATAATACGCATTTAGCAGATAAAAGTCGGTTAGAAAGAGAACTCCAATATTACCAGCAAAATTTCTCACCTGTTACTTTGGAAGATCTTAATGAATTTTTTATAACAAAAAAGTGGAAAAAAGATAAACCTGGACTTGTCCTTTCCATGTTTGAAGCATATCGGAACAATTATGATATTGCTTTACCTTTGCTCGAAAAATATGGATTTGTTGGGTGGTACCACATTATTACTGATTTCGTGGATACACCAATAGAACAACAGAAAGAATATGCCAGAAATCATAGTATTGATATTGATCAGTTTGATGAATATAGTCAGGATCAACGTTATGCGATGACTTGGGATGAAGTTCGACATGTAGCAAAAAAACATGTTATTTGCAGTCATACACGTAGTCACTACCGCATTTCATTAGACACTCCTGATGATGTAATGAAAAGAGAAATTGTAGAATCAAAACACATTTTAGAAGAAAAGCTCCAACAAGAAGTTGCTGTTTATTGCTGGCTTGGCGGTGCTCAGTTTAATAGCAATCCTGTGGCGGCCAGTTATATCAAAAATGCAGGATATCGCTTTTTATTTGGAAATAGTAAGATTCACAGAATTGCAAACTAATATTAAGGGAGAAAAGCTCTATGGCAGTTATATATCCTCATATTGAAAATCTAATTAATCCTTATCGTGATACGGTTATTGGAAAATCGAATGAGCCAATTACAGTAGCCGGTCTTTTGGACCGTTCCAAACAGAATATGGGTTCTGGCTTTGATGGCCCGAAGCCTGATTGGACATTAGAAAATATATATGATCGATTGGAAGAAAATGCTCCAAGGATTGCGATCATTGGTGGATCTGCTGATCATCCAGCTCATATAATGGATTACCAAACAATTGCTATTGTTGCTCTACGAATCTGGCAAAACGGCGGGGTACCATTCCAGTTTTCAACACCGGTAATGTGTGATGGGACTGCACAAGATAATCAGGGGATGAGTTATTCTCTCCAAAGCCGTAATGCTGTTGCACAAATGATTGTAAATCAAATCGAATCCCACAGTTACCATGGAGCGTTTGTGATTCAAGGGTGTGATAAACAACCAATAGGTGTAGTAAGTGCCTTAGCACAAGTTGACCGTGTAAGGCGTTATCGTGGAGAGTCACCTTTTTTTGCCACATTTGCTCCAGCACATGTAATGAGTGGTGGAAGCTATCCAGAGGACCTTATTGAGGAACTGATGAAAGTTGCAGAACGTGCTGACTTTTTAGGGGCAGCTGATATTGCTGAAGACATTCGTGATACCTTAAATTATGTTCTGGTGTGTTCAACCAATACCTCATTTCAAGGAGTATTTGAAAGGGCAAAGGAAAAAGGTATTATTTCGAAAGTTGAACAGAAAGATTTTGAAAAAAGATTAGCAGTTAGCACATGCAGTAAAGACGGTGGAGTTTGTGCATTTAATGGAACCGGCAACAGTTCACGCCATATGATCTCAGGTCTTGGACTAGTTCATCCGGCACTTGAGCTATTAACTCAGTCACCTTCTCGTGAACAACTCCATAAGGCGGTAGACAGTCTAGCTCTATTAATCAATAATCCTAAGTTTAGTGTAACAAATTTGCTGGCAACAAATATTAAAAACGCAATTCGTATTCATAGTGCATCTGGAGGATCGACTAATTTAATGATGCATATTGTAGCAGGTATGCTTTATGGAGGATTTACCTTTAGTCTTTGGGACTATGATCGAATTCGTCAAGAATATCCGATTCCAGATTTATTTGATTACAGCTTAACAGAGGGTCGTGATATTTTTAAGCTGGCAAGACAGTGTTGCAGTGGAAGTAGCAAAGGGATGGAGACCTTATTTTATGAATTACTGCAAAATGGGGTTCCAATGGATTTAGATGCTCCTACTGTAACTGGGACTACTTGGGGCGAGCGGCTTGTTAAACAGTCTCACTTATCTGCAGACCTGGTAGAGAAGGATCGGGTTATACTTTCTTCTCCGAGACGTCCTTTCAGTGGAGTGGATGTACTCACCGGGAACTTTTTTGAAAGTGCAGTTGTTAAAATAAGTGGTATGTCTACACCTCAGCTTAACTCTTTTGATCAAAAAGTTAACTTTGTACTTTACTTCGAAAATGAAGAAGCAGCAAATCACAGCTTACTTGATTTACAGTTTTTAGAAGATATTAAACGGACACAAAAATTCTGTCACGAACACCTACTTGCAGTTTTAAAGCATAATGATCCTGATAATTTCGTAGAATTTAGTATCCTACCATATAATGAGTTGTTTGATCAGATGGTTGAATTCGGAGCATTAAAACTGACTGTAGTCATCTCAGGACAGGGACCTGATGCCTTTGGTATGCCGGAAATGTATACCCCGATGCAGCATATTAATGCCAATCGAAAACTTAAGAAATTGGTGACAATTGTAAGTGATGGGCGTTATTCAGGTGTAACACTCGGTGCGGCTGTCGGCCATGTAACACCAGAAGCACTGCAGGATGGTGGAATTCTCTATCTCCAAACGGGTGATTTACTATTTATTGATCTTAGTGGAAAACAAATTCACTTTATTAATCCAGAGTCATTTTTAAAGGGAAAACTCGACTTTAATGGATTCTCTGAGGTTAAAATAGTAAGACAAAAAGTAGCTTCAGATCGAATAAAAGCTATAAAAAAACGTAAGCTTCGTGTAGCAACAAGTAATCATTTAACTGGGCATACAGATGCTGCTCACGGGGTTGTACCTATCTCAGTCTATGAAGCAGCGAATATTGATTTTCATAATGAAGCTGAGTTTCATTGTAAGAGTATAAATGAAAAAAAGTAAAGTTTGATTTAACCAAATAGGTAAATATAAAGAGGTGTGCTATATCTATGGAAAAAAAACTTAGTCACGATAGCGTTATACCGTTGTATTATCAATTGAAAGAAATATTATTAGAAAATATAGAATCTGGAAATTGGAAACCTGATGATATGATTCCTTCCGAAATTCAATTACAGCAGGAATACAATATTAGTAGGAATACAGTTAAAAAAGCATTGGATGAGCTTGTTCAAGAAGGATGGCTTACTAGAATTCAGGGCAAGGGTACCTTTGTATCTGCTCCTAAAATTGAACAATCACTAACAAATTTTTATAGTTTTAGTAAAGTGATGAAAAAAAGAGGACTAAATCCAAGAGACATAATACTTGAATTTAAAGAAAATGATCCCAGACTAGGAATTTCAAAAAAATTACAGATTTCTGATCACAAGAAAGTATATGAATTGAAGCGTTTGCGGTGCAGTGGAGATGACCCCATTATTTTAGAAACTTCATTTATCCCAAAGGACTTATTTCCCAATCTTTCAGTAAAAATGCTAGAAAATAATTCCTTGTATGATGTGATGCAGAATAAATATGGGATTTACGTAACAAAAGCAAAGGAAATTTTCGAACCTGTCCTTATTCGTAGTCATGAAAGCATGATTTTACAGGTAGGAGAAGGAAATCCTGCTCTACTTTTGGAACGCATTGCTTATGATAATCAAGGAGTTCCTGTTGAATTTTGCCGGTCTTTAATCCGTGGAGATCGTTGTCGTTTTTATACTGAACTTCTTTAGTATCTTCAAGTAATTGAAGATTCTCCTATTTGTAGGGTTGACCCATCAACCCTTTATGTAAATTATTCTTCCATATTTTTCGAGTTCTGTACTGGAATTGAATAAAAGTAAATTTTAATTGGGTTGTTAAATTAAAAAACAAATTAGTTGGTGATGGTTATGGAGAATCCAGTTGGAATTATTGGGAATTACAACATTGATATTATGATTGGAAATGTTAATGAAGCACCTAAATGGGATACCGAAATTTTGGCTGACCGTTATGAACAGCGCATTGCAGGAACAGCTGGATATATGGCGTTGGCACTATACAATCTGAACATTCCCTCAGTAATCCTTTCAAGCGTTGGCCAGGACGATTACGGGAATTTTTTGGTAAAAGCACTTATTGAACGCGGTCTTGAGGCAAAGGGAATAGAAAGGTTGGCGAATCACCAAACATGTATAGGGTTTGTCGTCGTTAATAAGGATGGCTCTCGTGCAATCACTACGGTTACAGGTGCACATGATCATTTTGATTTAGAGATGTACCACAAAAACAAGCACTTGCTTAAAGAATGTAAAGAAATTGTTATATGCGGCACGTATTTGCTCCCAAAGTTTTCTTTAGCCGAGGCACTAGTGGTAGCAAAAGAACAGAGAGCTCTTGGAAAGAAGATCTATTTTGATCCGAGTTGGGACCCTAATGGATGGTCTGAATATACAGTTTCACAAACGTTTGAGCTACTTAAGTACGTTGATGTGTTTATGCCGAATGAAACTGAGCTATGTCATCTTACTGGGAAACAAAACTGGCGAGATGCATTACTTTTTGTTAGTCAATTTTGTGGTGAAGTGGTTGTGAAGCTTGGGTCAAAAGGTGCTGCAATGATAAAAGATGGAAAAATTATCATTGAGAGTGGAAAGAATGTAAGGGCAGTTGATACCACTGGGGCAGGCGATGTTTTTGATATGGGTTATTTATTCGCTGCCCGACGTGGAGATGATCCTTCAAATCGGTTAGTACTTGGAAATACTTTAGCTTCTCTTGTAATCACTCAAAGTAATCGAACAACTTATCCTACACTTCAAGAACTAATGAACAAATAGGAAAATCCGATAAAAAGCTAATATCTTTAAAAGTGACCAGAAAAATATTTACAGACCCGGTTAGGAGCCGACTTGATATGACTGTTTTTATTTTCTAACTTTTGATATTTGAAATCAGGAGGCTGTAGCTGAAATGAATGCAACATTGTTATGGGAAGCAACTTCAAATTATCGTAATATAAAGAACACATTAGATGGGGAAGTAGAGACAGATGCAGTCATTATCGGTGGAGGATTCACAGGTCTTTCAACTGCATACCATCTTTTAAAAAAAGGGGTAAAAGCAGTTGTTCTCGAACAGTACGAGGTAGGTTGGGGAGCGAGCGGACGGAATGCAGGTATGATACTTCCAGGATATCACCATTCTATGACTACAATTGCTAATCAATATGGCATATCGGCTGCTAAGGAATTGTTTAAATTCTCCTTAGAAAGTATTAATCTCGTTGAGAGCATAATAAAGGATCGCGGAATATCGTGCGATTTCAATAGAAACGGCCATTTTTTAGCCGCATATAAAACCAAGCATATGGATGCTTTGAAAAGGGAGCAGGAATTTTTACAAAAGTATTGCAACTACAAAACTGCAATTATTGAAAAAAAAGATATGCCATTTGTACTTGATTCATCTTTGTATCATGGCGGTCTTTTAGATCCCCAAAGCTTTTCTTTTCATCCTTTAAACTATGCTCTTGGCTTAGCTAAAGCTGTAGAAAAACTGGATGGAACTATTTACGAAAATTCCCAAGTAATTGATATTCATTACTCCTCAAAATACACCATAGTAAGAACTACTTCAGGAGCTATAAAGGCAAAACATCTTGTAATTGCAACAAATGGATATACTGAGGGTCTTATAAAAAAATTATCAAGATCGGTCTTGCCAATTGCGAGCTATATGATTGCAACTGAACCACTCCCACCTAGACTTGCAAAAAAATTAATCCCAAATAATCGCATGATATTTGACACAAAGAATTTTCTCAATTATTTCAGATTAACGCCTGATTATCGTCTGATTTTTGGCGGAAAAGATAGTATTCGTGGAGTTGAAAATAACCAAACCTATGAAGATGTTCATACAGAGTTACTAAAGGTGTTCCCTGAATTAGAGGGTTTCTCGGTTGAATATAAGTGGGGAGGACTTTTAGGGATGACTTCAGATTTTTTCCCTCATGTTGGTCAATTGGAAAATGGAACACATTTTGCGGTAGGTTGTGCTGGACATGGGGCGGCTATCACAACACTTTTGGGCAAGGTCATAGCTCAAAACATTACACAAGAGGACCGGGTAAAAAGCAAACTAGAAAAACTCCCCTTAAAGGAAATCCCCTTTCACGGGCAGAGGGCTCTTATCATTAATGTTGTTGAAATGTATTACAAATTACTTGATAAATTAGCATAAAAAGAGGGAACTAAAGAGGTGAGAGAACCGATGAACAAATATGTTCTCATCGTCATAGCCTCAGTTGTATTATGGGGAACCACAATTCCTCCAACAAAATGGGCTTTGGTGAGTATTCCTCCATTTACATTAAGTTTTTTACGACTGTTTGTTGCTTGTTTAGTACTTTTTCCACTAGCTCAATATAAGTCAAGTCTTTTTGGTCAAAAAAGAAACATACCTTGGAAGCGTCTATGGAGCTTATCTTTTACCGGGGTTGGTGGAACTTTAATATTGGGATATTGGGGGATTGAGCTTACAAGCGGTTTACATGTAAGTATTTTAGGTGCAACAATGCCTTTATTTACCCTATTACTAGGGGTATTTTACCTAAAAGAATCAATAAGTAGAACAGAAATTGCTTCCTTGTTACTCGGATTACTTGGAGTGTTAATTATATCTATCCAATCTGATATTGAAAGAGGAAGTTCTATTTTAGGCGATATCCTTATTTTATTTAGTTGTTTGTTGTGGGCAATATATATGGCTCAATTAAAGCGACCAAAAGGGGAATTACATTTACCAATTGACTGGTTTACCGCTTTAACTCTTTTCCTAGGGTCCTTAATGATGCTTCCTCTTGCTATTGTAGAAATCAGGGTAATTGGTTGGCCTACATTATCCTGGAAGGTTGTAGGAAGTGTATTCTACTTATCTCTTTTACCAACCACTCTGGCTTATTGGCTATGGAATAAAGGGCTAACTCATATATCGATGGCACGTGCAAGTGCTATTTTATATACAATTCCAATCATTGAAGTCATTTCTTGTGTGATTTTGCTTGATGAAATGATTACCTGGAGACTGCTTATTGGCGGGTGCCTTGTACTCGGTGGTGTTGTCTTGATCGAGAGAAAAGCAATAAGAAATTTATTAATTAAAAATAATTGAATTATCTACTGATTATAAAGTGTGGGTAGGGAGTCAGAGAGTTTTGTTAGATAGACTCAATTTATTATCGGAGGTTTAATTATGAGTCGACTAGAAAGAACTCAAAAAGAGGAAATTGGAAACTACTTGGATATAAAAGACCATCTTACATGGCAAAAATAGGCCGTTTGTTAGGTGATCAACAATCAGTTGAGGTTTTAGAAAACCTAATTGAAAGGCAGTCACCTTACTTTTCTGATTTTTTTTTTTTAATCTGTAAGGTCAAACTTTAACTAATAACGAACAAGTTTCCAAAGGGAGGAATCAATATGTTTTTACCTTTTTCATACCAACAAATTGAGGAAATGGGTGCGTCTAATACAGTAAAAGAAATCATGCAGCAACCTGAACTATGGAAGAAGGTATATGAGATAGTCTTGAATAAAATGAGTAAAATTAGCCAGTTTTTTCAAGACATTTCAGCTAATCATACTAGAGCGCGTTTTATTTTTACCGGTGCTGGTACATCAGCATTTGTGGGGGATATTGTTGTACCTTATTTAAGGAAAAATAATTCACATACAAACTGGGATTTTCAAGCCATTGCAACAACCGACTTAGTATCATCCCCATCCTATTATTTTTATGAGGATATTCCTACTATTCTAGTATCGTTTGCACGGTCTGGGAATAGCCCAGAAAGTGTAGCAGCTGTCGAGTTAGGTGAAAAGAATTTAAGCAATTTTTATCAAATTGTGATTACTTGTAATGAAAATGGAAAATTAGCCAAAAAGGCAAGAAATGATTCCCGTGCTCTACTTATTCAAATGCCTAATGAGTCAAATGATTTGGGATTTGCAATGACTAGTAGTTTTACTTGCATGATGTTGGCAAGCCTATTAGTCTTCCAATATGAAAAACTAGACTCTCTTAAAACGATAGTTGATAAGTTATATTCTCTGGGAGAATCTTTTCTAAAGCAACTTTCTTTGAGACTCGAAGATATTTTTGAATTTAATTTCCAACGAATCATTTATTTGGGTTCTGGAATATTAGGAGGTATTGCACGTGAATCAGCGTTGAAGGTTTTGGAATTAACATCAGGCCAAGTTATTTCCATGAATGAAACTCCCCTTGGTTTCCGGCATGGTCCAAAAACGATATTAAATGACCATACTTTAGTAGTTCAATTCCTTTCAAGTGATCCTTATACTCGAAAATATGATATCGATTTATTAAAAGAATTGCATAAGGAAAAACTCAACTCCAAAGTGGTAAGTGTTGACTTAGGATTTGACCAAACTGTGATGGAAAACAGCCATTGCAATCTACAAGTGGCCATTGACGATAAATTAGAGGACATTTATTTAGGATTTATTTACGTCCTTTTTGCCCAGGCTCTTTCTGTAAAAAAATCAATTCAGTTGGGATTAGAGGTCGATAATCCTTGTACAAATGGAATGGTAAACCGTGTAGTACAAGGAGTTAAAATTCATTCGCTTTAATCAAAGGGGGAGATATGAATGTATATCAAAGAATCAAAGTTAGTTAACACTAAGGAAATGCTTATTAATGCCCGAAATGGTGGATATGCCGTTCCTGCATTCAATATCCACAACCTTGAAACAATTCAAGTTGTTACGGAAGCAGCAGCGGAATTAAGATCTCCAGTAATTCTAGCTGCTACACCTGGAACTTTTAATTATGCTGGCAGAGACTATATTCAATCTATCGTGGAAACAGCTGCATCCCGCTACTCTATTCCAATTGCTCTTCATTTGGACCACCATGAAAAAGTAGGAGATATTTATAGATCATTAGAGTTGGGTGTAAAATCTGTCATGATTGATGGATCTCATCAGCCTTTTGCTAAGAATATTCAGATTACCAAAGAAATTGTTGACATAGCGAAACAATTTAATGCATCCGTTGAAGGAGAATTGGGGCGCCTTGGGGGTCAAGAAGATGATCTAGTAGTGAATATTGAAGATTCTTATTTTACTGACCCAGATGCTGCAGTAGTTTTTGTTAAAGAAACGGGTATCGACTCTCTTGCAGTTGCTATAGGTACCGCCCATGGATTGTACAATTCCAAGCCAAAACTAGATTTTGATCGGCTTGCCAACATCCAAAAGGAACTGGATGTTCCTCTTGTCCTGCATGGTGCATCAGGAATTTCAGTTGAAGAAGTAAGGAAATGTATTGCATTAGGATGTAGTAAAGTAAATATCGCTACGGAGTTGAAAATTCCATTTTCTGAGGCCCTACGGAATTTCCTGGTTAAACACTCAAATGAAAGTGACCCCCGAAAATACATGGCACCAGCGAAGGCAGCAATGAAACAAATTGCTATCGAAAAAATCAAGATGTGCCTTAGTGACGGAAAAGCATGATTTTAACGATAACTCTAAACCCATCGGTTGACATTAATTATCAGATTTCGGGGTTTCAAATAGCTGGAGCAAACCGGTGTCACTCCACAATGAAAACAGCTGGCGGAAAGGGATTAAACGTGACCAGGGTTCTTCATTGTTTAAACTTAAGGGTTAAAGCGACAGGGTTTCTGGGGGGAACCAATGGGCTTTTTATTAAAAGGGAGTTGGACCGTGAAGGAATTTCCCATTCCTTTATTCCGATTAAAGGTGATACTAGGAACTGCATTTCTATATTACATGATTTACATCAGACCGAAGTGATGGAAGAGGGACCATTGACTACAGAAGAAGAACAAATTACATTTCTAAATGAAATGGAGGAACATTTTAAGGATGCATCTGTGATTGTAGCATCGGGCAGTTTACCATTAGGGCTTTCTGTAACGTTTTACAGGGAACTAATTAATATGGCCCATCGGTTTCAAAAACCCTTTTTACTAGATACAAGTGGGGTTGCATTGAGGTGTTCTCTAAGTGCACTGCCCACCATGATTAAGCCTAATATTTCTGAATTTGAACAGTTAATCGGAAAATCATGTAACTCTGAGGAAGATTTGATTAAAGAGCTCAAAGAATTTCCTGTCGAAATTCCATATATAATGGTAACTCTAGGTGATCAAGGAGCCATTATCAAGCATGGTGAGCACCTATATCGGATTATCGTTCCAAAGATCAATACCATTAACCCTGTTGGTTCTGGAGATGCTACTGTTGCAGGTTTTGCAGCTGGATTAGTCGATGGGTATCAAGGTGAAGAACTCTTTTTACACAGTATATTAATGGGGTTATTAAATACATTGGAAAAGAAAACTGGAATGGTGAATCCTTCGCTTATTTCCCACTATGAAAAGGAAATAAAAATCAATAAATTGGATTAAAAGAATCAAAGTTAAGAATTAGAAAAAATTGGTAGATTAATACTTTTCAGATATGTATATATTTCTTGAAAGCTATTTCATATGCCATAATCTTTTAATTTAGAAAAAGAATCTTGGGGTAAATATATGCATTGGAAGATAATTCTGCAGATAGCCATTCCTTCAGTAGCATCATTCGCTACAACCACAGTAGCTGGAACCATTAATTTAATTATTGTTGGGGAATAGGGTGCGCTAGCCATTTCGATAGTAGGGGTATCTGACATTATCATGTATAATGTGTGGGCTCTGTTTTCTGGAGTTGGTCTTACGATAAACTATCTTGTCACTCAAGACTTCGGGGCGAAAGTGATGAAAAAAGGTATAGAGCGGACCCAAATGGCACTATACCTTTGCCTTGTTGCAGGGATGCCTGTTTTATTAATGGGGGCTTTTGCTTCGGAAGAAGTGTTAAAGCTTATTGGGGATGAATTGCCCGAGGCGGGAGGAAGCTATCTAGAATTTCGTTTTATTGCGATGATATTCTCCATTTTTATTTTTGTTTTCCACAGCTTTTTCCGAGGGATAGGTGACACGAAAACACCAATGGCCATCTCCATAATTGGAAACATTTTGATGGTCTTTTTTACCTATTCATTGACATATGGCAATCTAGGCTTTTAAAAACTTGGCTTAATGGGAGCAGGGCTTTCTTTTATTATTGGGGAATCAGTCTCGTTAATGATTTGTATTTACTTTTATTATTTTCGTCTACACCCTATTTATAAGACTCGTATACGAGTTCCATTAAACCGGATGGAGGCAAAATTCATTTTTGCTGAAAGTTGAAAATTGGGTGTTCAAGAGTTTTCGATAAGTATGGCGATGTTTGTTTTTACGGTTTTTGTAGGCAAACTGGGTACGGAAGTTCTGGCAGCAAATGAAATTGCTTTAAATGTGATGAGTTTTGGGTTTATGCCTGCCTTTGCCTTTGGGTCGACAGCAACGATCCTTGTTTGGCAAGAAATTGGAAAAGGACATTCAATTCTTGGCAGGCGCTTAGGCTCAGAGATAGCTGTTCTTGGTTGCGCATTCTTATTGCTGTTAGGTATTGTGGAATTTATTTGGGCTGAACAAATAGTCATGCTTTATACGAAATATAAAGATGTAGCTCTGCTTGCTTCCGGGTTGATTACGGTTGCTGCTTTTCTGCAAATATTTGAAGGTTTATTGAATTTCTATGCTGGTGGACTAAGGGGAATTGGCGAAACTTCCTTTTTACTGCGTATTTCATTGATTCTTACATGGGTATTGTTTATTCCATTAACTTATGTTTTAACGTTTGTATTTAAATTATCAAGTTACGGAGCATGGGTTGCATTGAATACGTATTTATTGTTCTTTGGTTTAGCTGTCATGCTAAGATTCTATCGACGGGATTGGGTCCTCATTAAGAAAAAGACAACGGATGCCTATATTTAATTTATTTTTCTAATCCAAAATTTACAAAAAGATCACGAAGGAGAAGATTGATTTTGGCTAAAGTAAAAGTTGCCATTATCGGTTCCGGAAATATTGGGACCGATCTTATGATGAAATTAAGGCGTTCAGAAATTTTGGAGCTTACTGCAGTCATTGGAATTGATTCAGAGTCTGTTGGATTAAAACGTGCTAGAGAACTAGGCTATGTTGCTATTGACACGGGATTGAAAGGGTTCCTTGAACGTCCAGAATTAGCGGATGTAGTGTTCGATGCCACCTCAGCGAAGGCACACATCCGCCATGCCAAATTACTAAAAGATGCAGGAAAAAAAGTCATAGATATGACTCCTGCAGCAAGAGGAGTATTAGTCGTTCCATGCGTAAATATGGGTTCCAATATAGAAGCGGATAATATTAACCTCATCACCTGCGGTGGCCAGGCGACAATCCCGATGGTTCATGCAGTAAATCGTGTCAGCACGGTAGATTATGCAGAAATCGTTGCGACCATCTCTAGCCGTAGTGCCGGACCGGGAACTAGGGCCAATATTGACGAGTTTACCGAAACCACTTCCCGGGCAATCGAAGAGGTCGGGGGAGCGAAGAAAGGAAAGGCTATCATTATTTTAAACCCTGCTGAACCCCCAATTTTGATGCGGGATACGATCTATGCCATAGTAGAAGAGGGGACAATGGACGAAGCGAAAATTACTCAATCTGTTCAGAAAATGGTCGATGACGTTCAATCCTTTGTTCCGGGATATCGTTTACGCACAGAGCCAATTTTCGATGGCAATAAAGTGACGATCTTCATCGAAGTGGAAGGAGCCGGCGACTATTTGCCTAAATATTCCGGCAATCTTGATATTATGACGGCAACAGGGGTAAAGGTGGCGGAAGAGTTTGCAAAAAATCAAATAGCGAAGCTGCTAGTTTAATAGAAAGGAGATTTCATCCAATGACAAAGGTCCGCGATATCTATATCACAGAAGTAGCATTACGAGATGGAAGCCATGCCATCGACCATCAATTTACGGTCGAGCAAGTCCTAAAAGTAGCGAGAGCTTTAAATGATGCAGGCGTTCCTTACGTTGAGGTCTCACACGGGGATGGTCTATCTGGCTCCTCATTGCAATATGGCCTCTCTAAAACCAATGAATTGGAATTAATTGAAGCAGCAGTATCTGTAGCAGATAGGGCGAAAATTGCCATTCTTTTGCTTCCGGGCATTGGCACGGTAAAGGATTTAAGGGAAGCGGCAAAATTAGGAGCAAAGATGGCCCGTATTGCTACACATGTTACCGAGGCGGATGTGGCACCACAACACATCGCTGCAGCAAAAGAACTCGGGATGGAAACAGTCGGATTCTTGATGATGTCCCACATGGCGGAAGCTAGCAAGTTAATAGAACAAGCTAAACTCATGGAAAGCTATGGAGCTGATACGGTATATGTAGTCGATTCTGCTGGAGCTCTGCTTCCAGGGCAGGTTCGTGAGAGGATTCGTGCTTTGAAACAACATGTAGGCATTCACATTGGATTCCACGGACATAACAATCTTTCGCTTGCAATGGCGAACTCTTTAGTAGCAATTGAAGAGGGAGCTACTCGTATCGATGGAAGTGTTCGCTGTTTAGGGGCAGGAGCCGGTAATACGCAAACTGAAGTACTTGTTACTGTACTTGATCGGATGAGAATCAAAACGGGCATTGACGTTTATAAAATGATGGACTTGGCGGAAGAAATTGTCGCTCCGATTTTACAGACTCCTCAAGAGATTACGAGAGATAGTCTTGTCCTTGGTTATGCTGGGGTATATTCGAGCTTCGCCCTTCATGCTAAAAGAGCGGCAGCTAAGTTTGGCATCGATGCTCGTGATATTTTAATAGAATTAGGTAAACTAAAGGTAGTTGGGGGTCAAGAGGATATGATTGTCGATGTTGCTGCAGAAATCGCGAAAGCAAAGACAACGGCAAAAGTATAAGTAATATTGGTTTCCATTAAATGTCGGTAGTTATTTGTTTGTGACTCACATATGACATTAGTTGTCTATAATCCCAAAGTCTTAAAAACAGTAATCGAATAGTAAAAGCTTAGGCACTTCACAGTAAGTACCTGCTTGATTCACTTCTGTCTATGCTAGCAAAAATATTAGCCAATATTAATCCTGGAGGGATTGGACCTAGAGACAGCAGTAGAACAATCAATAGAAGAGATAAAATTATACCCATCTAACAAGGAATGCTGTGAGCTCATTGTAAAGCGCTCACCTTAGCAAAATCAAACACCCCAGACATTCAAGCTATCGAGAGTCTTGGAGAGGAAGCTCTGGTAATTTCCGTCTATTACGCTTTAAAATATCAAACTGATTTTAAAAAAGCTGTGATTACTGCTGTTAACCAAAGTGGCGACAGCGATCGTACCGGAGTAATCACGGGTAATATTTTAGGTGCCTATCTTGGGGTAGAAGAAATTCCGGAAAATTGGGCTAAAGAAGTTGAACTTTCTCAAGAACTAACGCAGCTAGCGGATGATTTAGTTAAGACCAATGAAAACAGCGAAGGATGGCACCAAAAGTATCCTGGTTGGTAAAAAAAGTTATAGGATGGTTAGTTCAATATAAGAGCTAACTATCCTTTTTATATATCATAATAGAAGATTTATTAAAATAAATGACTTATTCAACAGAGGACATCATAAAGAGGGTACTGAAAAACCTACGGTTTTAAAGAAATAAAATTATAAACACTAAAAAAGACGACTATAAATTCAGAAATTGAATTTTGAGTCGTCTTTTTTATAAACTTAGAAGCAATTTTGCCCTTAATTCTCACCGATAAGTTTCAATATTCTTTTTAGATTCACTGTGAAAATTGCCATGGCACCTTGTAATTCCATGCCAATTAGACCCGAGGATTCTGCAACATTATACCCGTGTCGGTGTTTTAATTCGCTATTTTTTGCTTCTATCTTATATCTTTCTTTTGATTTTTCTTTAAAATAGTCGCTTTCTTGAAATTTTATTTGTTCCGTATGTATATTTGATTTGATACTTACAGAATAACTCTTACTTTTAGCCCCATCTTTATAACATCCCTCTTTAAATGGACAAACTTTACAGTTTTCTACATCAAAATAATAAGTGTCAACCTGATTGGTAGCTACCCCTTTTTTACCTTGTCGAGCTTTCCTAATTGCCATATGGCCAGCCTTACAAACATACATACCTGCATCTTTATTAAATTCAAATTCATCTTCTTTTGTACGAAAACCTTGTGTAACAGAAGGGTTTAATTTGGCTACTAGTTTTATTTCATTTTTATTGGTGTATTCGATATTTCCTTTTTCAGAATAAGCAGCATCACCAATTACCGTTTCTACATTTATGCCAGCTTGAACGCTTTTCTCGATTAGAGTTTCTAATTGCTTCCCATCGTTTTTCTCCCCTGTTGTAATAATTGCAGCTGTAATGATTCTTTCTTCACTCATTGCAATGTGTGTTTTGTACCCAAAAAAGGAGGAATCCGCAGTTTTATGACCCACTTTTGTATCCTTATCTTTTGAAATCCATAAATATTCTATATCATCGGCAACAGTTTCTTTAAGAAGGTTCAATTGTTCTTTTACTTTAGGGTATTGGGGAAGAACTTTTTCCTTTTCTATAACGTCAATGAGCTTTTGACAATAGTCTATCTCATCCTCCAGAGCATCCGTTGTAGTTTTAGCGGGAAAATTATTTTTAATTGATTCATCAATCTTATATATAGCTTTTCGAAGTTTCTTAGAGCGATCCATAAGGATTTCTTTGGGTGACTTTTGATTATAGCGAGCTTTCGTATGGGTGGCATCCACGATAATGGCTTTATTTTTAATAATTTCTTTTTCAATAGCAATTTCAACTGTTTTATTAATTAACATATCTAAAAGATTTACATCTTTTAAACGTAATTTTCGGAATTTAGTTAAAGAACTTGGATCTATTACAGGCTCCTCCGGAGCCATCTGCAGAAAATATTTAAAGGACATATCATATTTTGAACGTTCAACTAAATCAACATCACTTAGGTCATGGATAGACTTCAATAATAAGTATTTAAACATACGAATAGGGTCGATTGCATTTCGACCATTATTAAGACAATAGTTATCCTTAAGTTTGTCATACACAAAAGAAAAATCAATCAACTCATTGATTCTTCTTAATACATTATCCTTAGGAACGATTAAATCATATATAGCCATAAATGGACTAAATGTTACTGATTGTTGGTTCTGAATCATAGTATCCACCCGTTTATAATTGATACTATAATTATACAGCAAAAAAAGTGTAATTCCCTCCTGCCTGAGGTATTATACCTTTTTCACATTTGAGGGGACTTTTTCAGTACCCTCCATCATAAATGGTCCTTTTTTTGTTTTCTAAATAAAGGTAAGTAATGCAATTTTGATAATAACTGAATTAGTAATCCTATAATCCAATTTAGATTAGTCTAAAAAATTTGATTGTGTGAAGGTCGATTTTCAGAAGTTATATTTTTACAATATTTTTTATACTCACTTATACCTGTAAAAGTGATAAATAACGATTTAAAACAGTCATATGAATATTCTGAATATTGGTATAAGATGGTTTTGTAAGCGTTTTAATTAAAATAAAAAAAGCTATTATACCTCCTAGTTATATGATTTAAACAATCTTGTAAACCGGGATACCCTGGAAACCTAGAGAATGGGCAATTTCTGTAACAGATAACTGTGTAGACCGTAAAAGTTTTTTAGCCAGGTCAATTTTTAACTCTCGTTGCACTTGAATTGGGGATTTCCCAAAAAGCTCTTTAAAACGGTTACTTATATATGTAGGATGAAAATGATACTGTGTTGATAAGTCATTTAATGATACATCCTTATCGGGATTTTATATGAATTGAGTAAGCATACATAAAAAACTTTCTGATTGGCTTTGATGAAATAAGTCATTTTTTGAATTCATAATACTTTCTAATAATAAATAAAGCATTTCATGCGATTTCGCTTTTGTAAGAATGGTTTTAGATAGAAAATCGTCTTTTTGATTAATTTCCATAAACTCCATAAAAACCCTTTTAAACTCTTCTGAATTTTTCAGATTGAAAGTAATAGGAAAGTTAAACAATTTTAATACGTCAATAACATTTCCTATTTCATATGTAAAGTGACACCAGAGAAAGACGGTTTCCTCATCCGTTTCTTGTAGTGATCATCTTCAATCCATGCGTTATTCTTTTTAATGCTTTTATTCGAGAAAGTGCAGAAAACCCAGTACCTACGATCCCCACTTTAATTTTTTTGATATCGTCCACCTCCTGTTACCTATGAAGATTCACTCCATCTTTTATTTAAGGTCCTGTATTGTGAAGGAGAAATTCCCAAAAATATATGGTGTGGTACTATCTAAGGATGGATTGAGTGTAAAAGGGGAGCCATTCCAAATAGCAGGCAATAGCTTCGAGGCACCCTATCTCGTTAAACGGGATGACAATTATTATTTATTTGCGTCAAATGGTTCATGCTGTGAGGGAGCAGATAGTACCTATAATGTTGCGGTGGGACGATCTAAATCCATTACCGGACCATATATGGATAAGATTGATAATTATTTAATGCACAGCAGAGGCACGATTATTTTACTAGGGAAAGAGAAAAGCAAATTCGTAGGACCAGGACATAATGCTGTAATATGAGATGAAGCTGGCACCGATTGGATCGTTTACCATGCTTATGAGTAGGAAAATCCGTGGATGGAATGTGGTGCTCCGAGGCGAGCATTGCTGATTGATCCTATCCTTTGGAAGGATGGCTGGCCAGTTATTAAAGATATGGAGCCTGAATCAGATTCACAACGAGTTCCTAAAACTCGATAAAATACTAGATTTGTAGATACTTTCAACTTGGATGTTAAAGAGGAGGAAATAGGATGTTAAAACAATTAGTTGCCGTTGCGCCACACAAAGCAGAAATTTTAAAGTACGAGGATCGCGAATTAAAAACAAATGAAGTAAAAGTACAAGTTGAGTTTGCATCGCCTAAACATGGTTCAGAATTAGCTGGGTTCCGTGGGGAAAGCCCACATATGAATGAGTATTACGATGAAGAATGGCATACGTTCTTACCTCGTCCGGAAAG
Organism: Neobacillus sp. CF12; assembly: GCF_030348765.1. Classification (GTDB taxonomy): domain Bacteria; phylum Bacillota; class Bacilli; order Bacillales; family Cytobacillaceae; genus Neobacillus. The sequence continues at coordinate 208,014 of NZ_JAUCEU010000007.1, forward strand.
TGATCAGAAGGGTGTTGATTTCGGAAGTTGGAATTTAGGGAATCAATGGGTAGGTGTCATTAAAGAAGTTGGTTCAGATGTTAAGGATTATCAAGTAGGCGAAAGAGTTTGCGGTTACGGCGGCGTTAGAGAAACACAAATTGTAAACGCTATCAATAATTTTTATCTGCTAAAAATGCCTGAAACTATGTCATGGAAAAGTGCCGTTTGCTTCGATCCAGCTCAGTTTGCTTTAGGTGGAATACGGGATGCCCATGTTCGTGCAGGGGACCGTGTGGCAATTATCGGATTAGGGGCGATTGGACAACTTGCAGCCCAGCTTGCAAAACTAGCAGGTGCAAGTTATGTAGCCGTAGTAGATCCAATTGAAAAGCGCCGTGAAGTGGCGTTACGTGCTGGTGTTGATGAAGCTTTTGATCCAATCAATCAAGATGTTGGTCTTGAATTAAAGAAAGCGACCAATAAGATGGGTGTCGATGTTGTCATTGAAACAAGTGCTAACGAATTTGCCCTTCAGCAAGCTTTAAGAGGATTAGCATACGGCGGAACTATTGCCTATGTTGGCTGGGCGAGGCCATTTAGAGGCGGCCTTGATTTTGGCAGAGAAGCTCACTTTAATAATGCGAAAATTGTATTTTCAAGAGCATGCAGTGAGCCGAACCCTGATTATCCGCGCTGGAGCTGGAGACGGATTGAAGAAACTTGCTGGAAAATGCTTTCGGAAGGGGCGCTTAATTGTGAAGAAATTATTGATCCTGTTGTGTCCTTTGAAGAATCAGCAATTGGATACGAAAGCTATGTCGATCAACATCCAGAGAAGAGTGTTAAGCTTGGAGTTAAATTTTAAATCTTAGTCTCTTTCAAAAAAGGTAAATTAGGGGGATCACTATGAAATTAGCAACTCAAGACAGAAGTTTTTTTGGTGAAGGCTTTGAAGAAAAACTATCAAAAGTAAAAGAACTTGGTTTCGAAGGACTTGAAATTGGCGGCGATGTATTAATAAACCGTTTTGAAGAAATAAAGAAAGCAGTTAAAACAACTGGGGTTCCCATTAGTTCTATTTGCGGCGGTTATAGGGGATGGATTGGTGCCTTTGAGGAGGAGGAAAGAAAATTGGCCATCTCAGACATCGGTGAAATCTTGCGCTATACCGCAGAAATTGGAGCAACAGGGGTCATTGCACCAGCCGCCTTTGGAATATTTTCAAGAAAACTTCCACCGTTCACCCCTCCAAGAACGGCAGAAGAAGACCGGGAAGTGTTATTGGATTCTTTGGAAAAAATAAATGTTTTGGCAAAAGAAGCTGGAAGTATTTTATTTTTGGAACCGCTGAATCGCTATGAAGACCATATGATCAATCGTTTAGAGCAGGCGAAATCATTAATAGAACAGGGCGGATTTTCATCTGTAAAAGTACTTGCGGATTTCTTCCACATGAATATGGAAGAAGCAAATGTCGCGAAAAGCATTATGGAAGTAAATCACCTCATCGGGCACGTGCATTTAGCCGATAGCAACCGACTCATGCCTGGAAAGGGGCATATTGATTTTGATTCTGGTTTTCAAGCTTTGCAAAAAATGTACTTTTCGGGGTTCATGTCAATTGAGTGTGAGATTTCCGGAGACCCGGAAAAATCGTATCTTGAGTCCGCTGCTTTTCTTAAATCAAACATAATTAAAGGGGGAGGCAATTTATGAAATTTAATAAAAAATTTAAACTGATCGCTTTGTCAACAACTTTAGTAACTAGTTTAATGCTTGGTGCCTGCAGCAATAAAGCATCAAAGGAAGAGGCAAATGTTCTCAAAGTACCGGATGCAGACATTTGGGGTGAAGAAAGCTCTGCCTTGAGAGTAATGTACGACTTGTATCAAAAGGATAATCCCGATATTAAAATTAAAGAGGTATCTGTACAGGATATGGGGACCGCATTAGCAGCTGGGGAAGCTCCTGATTTATTATTACAAGGACCATTTGAAGCTGCCGAAGCCTATAAACAAGGTTATATTGAACCGATGGACGCTTATTATGAAAAGTATAAATACGATGAAAAAATGTTCCAATGGTCAAAAAATGCTTATGAATTTGATAATAAAATCATCGGAATTCCTTGGAACTATGAAGGCTTAATGCTTGTATATAACAAAACCTTATTTGAAGAAAATGGCTGGGAAGTTCCAACTAATTATAATGAAGTTGTTAGTCTTTCAAAGGAAATTGAAAGCAAGGGGACGATTCCTTTTGCATGGGGAACATCCGATTGTGAAGGTTGTGACAATTGGTGGATTTCTAGTATCGTAAATAGTGTTTTAGGTCCTGAAGGTACGAAACAACTTTATTCAGGTGATAAAAAATGGACGGATCCTGAAGTGGTAGAAGCAATCCAACGGTATTCAGATTTTTGGAATGACGGATATGTTACAGAAAAAAAATCTCATGCTATTTCAACAGAAGATGCTTCGAAATTATTTATTACGGGTAAATCCGCAATGAAAATTGATGGTACATGGAGTTTGGCAGCAGGTCTGGAAACGGATTTTGAGGTTGGATATGCACCGTTCCCTAGCTGGAGTCCGGATGGTGAACCTGTTATTCCTCTAGGTGTAGGGGCAGGATTAACCATTAATGCAAAGTCAAAACACAAGGATGAAGTTGCGGAGTTATTAAGCTATTTCTTCCATGAAGATGTAGTTGTGGCAATGGCTAAAAATGGTATTCCTGAACCGATTGAAGCTGATTATAGTGGTTTGGACTTTGAAACTAATGTTGAAACAGCCTTAAATATGATTAATGAGGCAGCAGCAAACGGAAAATCTGGATATCTTTCATTCTCTTATGCATCCCCAAGTGTTGTAGAAGTATTGGAGAGCGAGTTCGCTGGTGTTTATTTAAAGAAGACAACTGTTGAAAAGTGGCTGGAGAAATTACAAAAACTAAAAGAAAAAGATGCAAAAGATGGTTCGTTATATAAGCTAGAAAACTATTAATTTAGTTCTAGGTATCTATGACAATAAGTATAGATACCTAAAGTATTTTTAAATAGGGGGGTCTAAAACGGCTGTAACAAAAAAAGTAATCATCAAAGAGACAAAGGAAACAAAAAAGTATAAATTAGAAAAATGGCTTGGATGGTTTTTTATTTTACCCGGCCTTTTGGTTCATATTTTAGCTGTATCGATTCCGGCCGTGATGTCATTATATTTGCCATTTACTGAATGGAATGGATAAAATACTCCAAAGTTTATTGGATTAGCAAACTTTGTGGAAGCATTCGCCGATTCTGTTGTTTGGACAGCCTTTATTAACAATGCTAAATGGGCCTTATTTTGGATAATATTCCAATTATTCTTGCGTTTTTCTTAGCTTACATGCTGCGCAAGGTTAATAAGATTCAAACACTCTATCAAGCTACATATTTTTCGACATCTATTATAATAGTTACTGTTGCAGGCCAAATTTGGTTTTGGATCTATAAACCGTTTAGTGGTGTAAATTTCTATTTAGAAAAAGCTGGTCTTGTATTCTTACAATGGCCAGGATTAACCATTCCGGCTCTAGCTAGCAGCCATGTGTTGGGTATAAAATATTAAAATTTATATTGCCTTACAGTTGAGTAAGGCTTTTTTTCTAGGTAAATATCTAATTGGAGGGAAACAAATGAACAATGTATCAACTCCTTTAACAATGAAAGTACCTCGTTTTAAAGGCGGAGGATTTATCGAATTTGAAGAAATTTCAGTTCCAAAGCCAGGACCAGGACAACTTTTAATCCAAGTAAAGGCCAATGCATTATGCGGTTCAGAAAGAGGTCAATTCATTAATGGTGCAGTTGTTATTCCAGGCCATGAAGCGGCAGGAGTCGTCGTTGCAGCTGGTAAACATACGAGAGTCCCAATAGGCACACCGGGAGTCATCTATCTTATGGACTTTTGTGGTACCTGCCGCGCGTGTTCACAAGGATTTACGAACCAATGTCGTAATAAAAGAGGGGATATGGGATTTAATAAAGACGGCGGTTATGCACCATATGAATTGATTAATGAAAATATTTTTTTTCCTATAGATAAAAATATTCCCTTTCCTGAGGCAACGATGCTTTTAGACATCATTGGAACAGGTGGCCATGCCATTGATCGAGGTAGAATCCTACATCCGGATATTCAATCCGTGTTTGTCATGGGTGCTGGCCCTATAGGCTTAGGTGTTTTGGCTATGGCGAAAATAATAATAGGTAAAGAAATTCCTGTTTTTGTATCAGACTTTGAAGATTATCGATTAGAGATCGTGGAAAAATTAGGCGGAATTCCTCTAAATCTAAAGAAGAAGTCTCTTCATGAATTTTTTATGGAAAATGATGTGAAGGCAGTGGATTTATCGATTGATACCAGTGGAAAGAAAGCAGCACGTCAGTCTGGATTAAAGGTATTGGATCAGCAAGGGGCTCTTATTTGTGTGGGCCATGGCGAAGAACTTCATATCGATGTTTCAATAGACCTGATTCATCCAGAACGGGCGATTTTGGGAAGTGAGTACTTCCCCTATCGTGACCTTGAAAGGAATTTAGATATATTAAATCGCCATTTCGAGTATTTCAGTGCGATTATTACCCACCGATTTGAGGCAGAAAAAATCAAGGAGGCTTTTGATCTTTTCTTAAAAGGTCAAACGGGGAAAGTGGTCATTGTGCAATGAACGATAAAAAAGTAAAGGTTGCACTGATTGGAGCGGGAGGATGGGGTTTTCAACACGCAAGAATTTTACGTGATCGAAATGATGTTGAGTTTTGCGCTATTGTTGGAAGATCATTGGGGAAAACAAGGGAAAGAGCCAATGAATTTGGTACAAACTATTATCTTTCGATCGAAGAGATGCTTCAAGCAGAAAAGCCCGATATCGTAAGTTTATGCCTGCCAAATCAAGACCATTTTGAACCAACGTTAAAGGTGATTAAAGCAGGCTATCCCTTAATTGTGGAAAAACCGCTTGTTTTTAAAATGGAAGAAGCCAGTACCCTAATCAATGAAGCAGAAAAACGGAACTTGTTTTTTGCCATTAATTTCAATCATCGTTTTGCACGTACAGTTAAACTTGCAAAAAAAGCAATAGGCGAAGGAAAATTAGGAGAAATTATTTTTGCTTCATGGCGTTTTGGCGGTGAAGGTGTAAGTGATCATCCATTTGCCAATCTAATTGAAACACAATGCCATGGATTTGATATGCTCGAGTACCTTTGTGGACCGATTCAATCAGTGATGGCAGAAATGACAAATAAAACAGGAAAGGGATATAGCACACTTTCATTATCCTTAAAGTTTTCGAATGGTGCGGTGGGAAGCTTTCTAGGAACCTACGATTCTTCCTATATGTATTCTGGTACGCACCACTTAGAAATAAACGGTACCAAGGGCAGGATTTTAATAAAGGATACTGTTCGTGAATTTACCTACCAAACAGCAGGAAACGAAATAGCTGAGGTTTGGAGTGCGGGATACTTTAATGATTATGATCGTGACTTCCATAAAACCTTTGACGAGCATATGGAAGTTATTTTATCTGCTTTTAAAAACGGAGAACATCCGCCTGTTCATGCAAGTTGTGGGGTTAGGGCATTAAAACTGGCGTACGCAGCCATTGAATCCTTTAAAAAGGGAATAAGGGTCGAAACATTATAATTGGAATCAAAAAATCATTTTAAGAACATGAAACATCTATGGAGGGAAGAAGATGAAATATCGTCTAGAGTATCCAAGACCACAACTCGTTCGAAAAGATTGGCTGAATCTAAACGGAGTTTGGACATTTACATTTGATGATGAGAACAAAGGAACAGAGCAAAAATGGTTCAAACAAAACAGCAGCGTGTTTAATAAGGAAATCAACGTTCCATTTGCATTCCAAACCAAAATAAGTGGAATTGAAGACCCGACTTACCATGATGTCGTTTGGTATAAAAGGGATTTTGAAATTCCTGCAAGCTGGAATGATCAGAGGGTAATCCTTCATTTTGGAGCAGTGGATTATCGTGCATGGGTTTATGTAAATGAGAAATTTGTTGGGTTCCATGAAGGAGGACATACTCCCTTTTCATTCGACATTACAGATTGTTTAAATGGTGGAAAGGAAACGATTGTGGTAAAAGTTGAAGATCCGTCTAGAGATGAATCCATTCCCCGTGGAAAGCAGTTCTGGATGGAGAAGCCATTTGGAATTTGGTATACGCGTACAACAGGAATTTGGCAAACAGTTTGGTTAGAACCTATAAATTCAGCACATATTTCAAAACTTAAATTCACACCAGACGTAGATAAGGGAGAAGTCACCGTTGAGCTTGAAGTTTCCGGTGATACTACTAATAAGGAAGTCCAATTTGATATCCATTTTAAAGGGGAATTAGTAATACGCGACACTTTCTCCGCAATCGAAAATTATAACAAACGTTCATTTAATATATATCAACATAAAATCTTCCGCACAACCTTCCATGATGATGGATGGAACTGGACACCAGAGAATCCTAATCTTTTTGATGTGAAAATTAAATTGAAGGTAGACCAAACAATATTAGATGAAATTGATTCCTATTTTGGGATGAGAAAAATCCACACTGAAAATGGTATGGTATACCTAAATAACCGTCCCTATTATCAAAAGCTCATTTTAGACCAAGGATATTGGCCAGTAGGTCTCCTTACAGCTCCGACAGATGAAGAAATTAAAAAGGATATAGTACTTTCTAAATCAATGGGCTTTAACGGCTGCCGTAAACATCAAAAAGTAGAGGACCCGCGCTTCCTTTATTGGGCTGATCATTTAGGCTTCCTTGTCTGGGGTGAATGTGCATCGATCCCTTCGTTCAATGCAGTAGCAGTTGCAAGGTTGACTAGAGAGTGGATTGAAATTATTGATCGTGATTATAACCATCCGTCCGTTGTCGCATGGGTGCCACTTAATGAAAGTTGGGGGATTCCCAATGTGCGTGACAACTGCCAGCAGCAACACCATTCATTGGCCATGTATCACCTTATCCATTCCCTTGATCCAACTCGTCTAGTAATATCGAATGATGGTTGGGAGCTCACAAAAACTGATATTTGTTCCATTCATAACTATAACCATGGTTCAAAAAATGAAACTGAAAAATACGACAAATATAGGGAAGATTTGGCGACAAAGGATTCTATTTTATCATCAAAACCTGCAAAAAGAAGTATTTATGCAAATGGTTTTGAACATGGAGGAGAACCCATTCTATTAACAGAGTTTGGTGGTATTGGCTTTAAAATTGGTGAAGACACTGGTTGGGGGTATACAACTGTTAAAAACGGTGAGGAATTCGTTGATGATTACAAGCGTATTATGAAGGCTGTTTATAGCTCCAAAATTTTATACGGCTATTGCTATACACAATTAACAGATGTTGAGCAAGAAATCAACGGCTTATTAACATATGACCGGAAGCCAAAATGTGACTTAGAGAAAATTAAAGAAATTAATGATATGTGGCACCCAGGGACGATATAGGCAATATTAATAATCTCGGAGATTATGAAGGGCGGATTTTGGAATACAAATGAAGAGGAGAGAAAATGAATTATCGTACGATCGATAAATCTGACTAATCTTATATTACGAACGGGGGCTTTAGTTGAGCAATAAATAAATAGATAAATAAATAAATAAATAAATAAGGACAATTTGAAATCGTCATTATAAGTAAGTAGGTAAGGTAAGCCATGAACTTATAAATTAGCTAGATTAGGCTAAAAATCAAAAATATAATGCAGTAGAAACAGTGAGGCGAAATGAATAAATCCAACCGAATTTAACCATTCGTTGTAATACTTAAGATTTAGGTTCAAACTAATATAGTAGACAATTATGGACTATCATTCGTTAAGGGTTCTATAAATGATCCCATCTTCCACGTATTAATCTTTAAACATCACATTCATCTTAGAAAAAATACGGTGCCGAGTTTGGTGCCCATTATTAGAAATTTAATGATATTACAAAACACTATAAATTACATAAACCTTATTCTATAGCACTTTATGGTACTTTGTTATACTAGAAACTAAATACTGTCTAGAACTTCAAAACTGCTTGAGTCTTTGAGCAAGGGAAGGAAGGCTAATTCCAACGTAGTTTTCCATGTGAGTGTGGGGATTAAATAAACTAGATGATACTATTCACCTGTATTGGATGCCTATTATCATACAAATTTAACACATAACCAACATAAAATATAATAAAATCAATACCAATAACTCATTATCGACCCGAACTGGTATCTAAGAAATGTAAAATCCAGCAACTTAGCCGATTTCCTTCAACTTAAGTGAGTAAAGTTAATAGTTTCTTTAATCATGTATAATTAAACGAAAAGAATTTGAGATCATATATTATCTGTAATTAGAAATAACTAGCCAGGAAAAATTCCTTAAGGGATGATCCTGGCTTTTTCATGTTTTTTTGGTACTACATTCTCCAAAAACTTACAAAAAACCAAGTCGAATTACGAAAAATCTAGTAAAATAGAAAGAGTAGTATTATCTGAGTATAGGAATATAGTATGAATCTTGGGAGGGTTTAATTATGGAAAAGGAAATTTGGAAGTGGATTTTGGAAACGCTTAATGATGAAGGAATTGCCAAAATCGGGCAGAGTATAGGTGCTAAAAGACCCGTTTTTCGTCAAATCAATCCCCATCATAAAAGGTTTAAGATATTAAGACCGGCTCTTATTCAGGAAGCACTTCATCAACGGAACGCGAAAATACTTAAGTATTTTTTTGATGAGATAGCTGAAGAGGATGGGGAACTCGTATCCTATCGCGGACGAAGTATAGAGGAACTCCTTCTTGCAGCTGAAGAGGAGATTTCACCGTCTATTCTTTTTAGTGTGCTAATGTCGAGCGAGGAGGAAGAGGACATTGAAAAAGCAACTGAAATCTTCCGCACATTAAGAGATGAAGATAAACTCGAAGCCTTTGAAAATCGATCAGAAGCAAAGGTCGAAGAGGTGAATAATCCGGAAGAGGAAACCCAAGCAAATCAACTTCAAGAAGAAATGAAAGTGGCTTTGCAAAAAAATGTAAAGCTAGATCGGAAGATTAAAAAGCTTGAAAAAAATATTGAAGAGTTAAAAGTGAAAGATACAGTTGCCCAGAACGCGATTAAGAATGAAAGAAAACAACTGAAAGAAGATAAAAAGGGATTATCCCAGGATAATCACTCTCTCAAAAAAGAAGTAGATACTTTAAAGAAAAAGGTTCTTGAACTTACTTCTGAAAAGGTGTTACAGCAGAAGCAGTTGGATAAACATGTAAATACAATAAAAGCAAAGGAAGATGAAATCTCTAAATTACATGCACGGATGCTAAAAGAGAGAACGGAGCTTGAAAAAAAATTAGCTTCTAAAGAACTAGAAACTGCAGTGGCCAATGCTAAGGTTTCTGACAAATTGACGTTTGCTGACTTACTAGCAGCGGAAGGTCAAGTCGCTACTACCATTGAAGCACCACCAGCAAAACCAGCTGCATCTGTAAAGAAACCGCATGATGGTACAGAAGAATTATTTATGCAGGAATTTGATTCTGTCACACATGAACTGGGGCTAGTTTATGATAAAAAGGATCTTTATAATTTCCATACGGCAATGAAATCTTCTTCTCTTGTGATTTTGGCCGGGATGAGTGGAACAGGTAAATCAAAACTTGTTCAAGCATATGGGAAGGCGTTGGGGCTTGTTGACAAACACCAAATGACGTTTATTCCCGTTCGCACTGCATGGACAGATGATGCAGATTTAATTGGCTATGCGGATACACTGAAAATGGTTTACCGTCCTGGTGACTCTGGATTAATCAATGCTTTGATGAGCGCAAAAGAAAATAGTAATAAGCTTCATATTATTTGTTTTGATGAGATGAATCTTGCTAGGGTAGAGCATTACTTTTCCCAATTTCTTTCTGTTCTTGAGAATGAACCGGGACCACAAAGAGTCTTGCAATTATATAATGGCGATCTGAAAGGCAAGCTGACCAATTCAGCGCAGTTTCCACCTGTGATCCCAATCGGAGATAACGTCATCTTTGTGGGTACAGTAAATTTGGATGAATCCACTTACCATTTTTCGGACAAGGTTCTTGATCGTGCCAATGTGATTACCTTAAATGTCTTAAACTTTGGCCATTTGAGAACGTTGTCACAGGAGAAGACCGAAACAACAAACTTGAAGGAGCAGGGAACCCTTTCTTTCGAAGCGTTTAATATCCTACGCAATCAAAACAAAGAGATTCATATGCAAGATCATGAATTGGCATTACTTTGGGAGGTTCATACCGAATTACAAAAGGTGAACAAGAATTTAGGAGCAGGACCAAGAATTGTCCGCCAAATTGACATGTATCTAAAAAACTTGCCAAATAGTGAGCACTTTACTCGAGCGGAGGCATTCGATAAGCAAATTGTTCAACGGATCCTTACAAAAGTAAGAGGACCAGAGGAGCAGTTGAAAAAGTTTATTGGCACTTATGATCTTCACACCGAAAATATCGTCAACAGTAAATTAGGGGAAATTCTAGACCGCTATCATGAGGTTTCAGAGTTTTATGAAACAAGAAATGTATTAATTCATAAGGCGAAAGAGTTGAAATTAAATGGCTATACCCTCTAAAGGTTTTGAGGTTATTTTTACACAAAAATTTGGGGAGCAAGATCATTTCATCAATTTGGACTCGTTTTTTACGACAGATCAAGATTTTCTCGAGAAAAGAGAAGAGAACTGGATTGAAATCAAAGAAAATATCGGGTTAACTCTTACCTTTAAATCGAATAGGGACAGTGCACAGTTCTTTATGGATGGTCTTGATACACTTCCTGGGCACATGCTTGGCTTTGACCCGGTAGAACGAGAGGTTTACCTGTCGCCATCTGAAGATCCTGTTACCATTTTTGATAATACAAAAGCCTATTATCCGCTGATCCCTGGACTCTATCGGATTCTGGTTGTGTATGAAAGACAACGATATTATTGTTGTGTCAAGGTGATACCTAAGCAGATAGAAGAAACACAGTGGGAAGTCATGAAGCAAGAGATTGAAAAGGAAGTAAGCGGGCTCGCTCGTGAAGTGATTTTACGAAAAAATGGATTAAACCATACATTAGGTGGTATTTCACAAGGGTTGCTTAAACAATTTATCGTCATAAACAATCGATTTCCTTCGGTCATGGCAGCCCTTAGCGATTTATATCGAAAGGTCAACTATCGGATCAGCAAAGATTATCAACTTGTCCCTAAAGAAAAAGCACGTTTTATTGACGAAAAAACCATTCGTCATCGTGTAAGCAATCATGAACGACATCAACTTTTAATGACGCCAAACAGCTCGATACACTATGATTTACCAGAAAATCAATTCGTGAAGAAAATCATCCTTTCCATTTCAAAAACCTTAACTGGTTTTATGGAAGGCATTCAAAATACAAAGAGTAGCATTCGAAATTCGAAGGATGCTGGAATGTTTCGGACCGTGGTAGAAAAAGAGAGAACTCTATCGGAATTAAAAAAACTAGGTGAGGTTACAGGGAAGATGAGAGGAGCGATTCAGTGGATTAAAACTGCTCCGTGGTTTGAGAGTATCGGAATCTATCAATCTTCCATTATACCACCTGTTATGACTAGCGACCCGAGATATCGTGCCCTTTATCAGCTTTATCGGGACCTCAAAAATGAGCAATTGCAACTGGAGATCCATCAATCTTATAGCTATCAGTGGAAAAGGACGGATAAGCTCTATGAAATATGGGGATATCTTCAGTTCATCAAGACACTTTCTGGGGAAGAGTTAGGATTTGTTCCTGAAAAAGGATGGTTGTATAGCCAGACCCTAGACGAAAGCAACCTGTTGGTCCCGACACTTCCAGCCAATACGGAGGTGGTCTTTAGAAAAGATGATCTTAAAGTGCATTTACTTTATGAAGCGCTCCTGCCATCACAAAGTAAACTTACCAAGATGGAGGAACCGTTGTACACAAGAGGAACAAACAACCGCCCCGATGGCCGCCTAGATGTCTATCGGAATGAGGTATTCATTGGGACGATTATTTTTGATTTTAAATATCGTCCAAGAAATTCAGTATGGAACAATCAGTTAATTGAAACAAACCAACCTCATGAAGTGATGAGGCAGCTGGTGAGTTATGGGGTTCATCTCTATTCTCCTTATTTATTTGGAGATGGCAGCCACCCACTCGTGAGTGCGATGAGTCCTGTTCAAGAAGTATGGGCCATCTATCCAAATCGGTATGGAACGTCAAGAAGCGAGGATTTCCCTGATCATAAAGTAAGTTTGATTGAATTGACTCCAGGATTAGATAATGGTTTTTTTGTTGAGAAATTGAAGGGGACGATAGATAGACTGGTGGAGAGAAGTAAGACGGTCATGGCGTTCTTGGAATATAGTAAATCCTCTTTATGAATTAGGAAGAAAGAATAGTGGAATGTTGCTTGAGTAAGAATACTGTTTCTGAAATAAATAATTTAGGAGTAACTGCAATAAGAATCTTGCCAATGTCTGAAGGTGATCCGGAATTTACTGGAAAATCAATTGAGGATTTACAAGAATGGTTCCAAGAGGAGCTTCCGTATAGAAATTATAATTTCAAAAGAGGGATGAATACGCCATCTGGAACGTTGGTGCTATTTCAGTATAAAAGTTGTCTCATTGCTGTTGCCATTCTTGAAGAAAGAATTCTTTATCCAGAGAAGACAGAGGGAAATTATACCGGATATTACAATTTTCATCCTTCAACGATAGCGGTGTTTACTCCCATAACTTCTGATGAAATGAAACTTGTTTGGACTATATTTCAAGGGTTTAACCAATCGATGCAGAAATTGGAGGTTGATCAACTAGAGTCCTTTTATTCACTTTTATCGAATAAAAATCTTAGGTATGCTCTTGAAAATGGAAAATGAGGAATCTTATCAAGAACATATTGAGAGAACAGAAATGGATTCCTTCATCAAAAAAGAAGATACACCGATTCCACCAATAAGTGGACTAGATCTATCTCTATCAACGAAGTGGAAGAGAAATCACCTAACTGCCAAAAAAGCAATTATTCATGCGGGATATAAATGTGAATTTGACAATAATCATTTGTTTTTTCAATCATCAGTAACGGAATTAAATTATGTAGAAGCACATCATTTAATTCCAATGGAATATCAAGGACAATTCAAATGGAGTCAAGATGTTGAGGCAAATATTATTTCTTTATGTCCTCTGTGTCATAAAACGGTACACCACGCACCTATAGAGACAATCGAACCTATACTTAAAAATCTATACCATCTTCGAAAAGCTAGACTCCAGAAGTGTGGGATCAATATAGATTTCAATAAATTTTTAACTTACTATTAGAATGGTGTTTATTAGCTGGCTGTATTTATATATTCTAATGGCAAAACTAAAAAAGTAAGAGCCGTAATATCAGTCATAGCCCAGTAGGTTAAAGATTGTTGAATTAATTCGTATGGGCCAACTAACAGTGGGGGAAATAGCAGACCATCTTCATATTCGCCAGCCTAAAGCAACTAAACATTTCCGTGTCCGTGTCCTGTATGAAGCGGGAATGGTGGAGTTTGATGCAGAAGCGAATCGTCGAATCTACAAGCTGAGGTCAGAGCCCTTCAAAGCCTTAGATTTATTGCTAATAGAATACCGTGATATTCGGGAGAGAAATTTTGACAACTTAGTTTGTTATTTGCAAGGGCTGCAAAAGAGAGAAATTTAAGAGAATGAAAACTAAAATTATTGGAGGAATCCTAATGTCAACTCAAATCAAAATCACTCATACTTTTAATGCTTCACGTGATCTTGTGTTTAAGGCATTCACTGAATCAGAACACCTAAAGTACTGGTGGGGGCCAAAAGGATGGACATTTGAGGTTTCTAAATCAGATTTCCGTCCTGGCGGTGTCTTTCATTACAGCCAGAAACCTGCTGATGGCAACGTAATGTGGGTTAAATTTGTATACAGTGAAATTATAGCACCCGAGAAAATTGTTTACACCAGTTTCTTTTCTGATGAAGAAGGTAACAATGTACGTGCACCCTTTGACGCAAATTGGCCAATGGAAACCCTGAATACCATTACATTCATCGAGGACGAAGGAAAAACAACCCTAACAATGATTGTGGTTCCCGTATCCCCGACTGAGGAAGAGAACAAAACCTTTGAGGATTCAAAAGAGATGGTTCTGGAAGGACATACCGGAACCCTTGAACAATTAGATGAATACCTAACAATGATATAAACCGTTTAAAATATCCGCTGCAAAAAACACCGACCACCGGTGGGCTTTCCCGTGATTTGTACATGATTCATTTTAGAAAATCAAAATATAAAGGCTGGAATTGCCAAGCACCAATACATTTATATGGTGCTTGGCAATTTTTATGATTTTATTATGTATTAAATCTAGTTGATTTGTTACCGTTAGGTAACTATAAGTTCAAAGATTAGAAAGTGGAGCTAACAGTTTAATTATGGAAGGTTCATTAGTTTTTGAGAATCAAAAATGTTATAGTTCTTTTACAAATTTGATTGATTTTCAATAAGATCAGTCTTCCGCAATCAGGCCATTTAATCGAAATAAGGATTATTTAGAAGCGGAACAGTTATCCATCAAGTGGGTTAGTCCAGTTTACGGGAAGCTCAATATTAATGTATCATGAATGAAGTTGTCCAAATTATCCCAAAGGAGTTGTTGAATGTTGTCAATTAGTTTGAACCCGTATTTGTTTTTTGACGGTAACACGAGAGAAGCAGTCCATTTTTATGAGAAAGCGCTTGGCGGGAAAGTGATGGGTATCATGACGTACGGAGATATGCCAGCTGACCCGAATCATCCGTTGGCGGATGACATGAAGGATCGCGTTATGCATGCACACTTGAAAGTCGGCGACGCGGATCTCATGTTCTCCGATACGTATGCAGGCATGCCTTATCAGCCAGGCAATACATTCAGATAGCCATTCATCCCAAAGACGAGGCAAGAGCGAGAGAAATCTTCGCCGCTTTGGAAGACGGTGGACAAGTCGTTATACCCCTTCATAAGGCGGATTGGAGCTCCTTGTACGGGATGGTAAAGGACAAGTTCGGGGTTAATTTCAATGTGAATGTCCAAAGTGAGCAAACGCAGGAATAACAAACAGACTTCAGCTTCACCAACAAACAAAGTATAAGAAAATATCTAGACCAAGGATAAGTGGTCTTTTTCTTTTTTTACATACAGAACAAATGTTCGTATATAATAAGGGTATTACATCAAAGGTGGTGACCAAATGGAAATACGTGATCGCGGCAAAAAGAAATGGCAGCCAGTATCGTTCATGCCGGAGGGCTTTGCAATGACTCGAGAAATGTACCGCGACCAAAATCGGCAGGCTAAGCCGATACTTGATGACTATCAGTCGGAGGAATTCGATCAGCGCATAGCCTACGCAATGGAAAATCGATATCCAGTAAAGTTAACTGTGTGGAGCGATGGGTTTACGGACGAAATCACGGGTAGGGTGCATTACTGCGACCCTATTACGAAGCAGTTTTACCTTGAGACTGAATCATGTGATATCATGCAAGTGGCGTTTGATGATGTAATTGGGGTGAGTGTAGTTGATTGAGTGAAATAAAAGGAGGAAAACCTGTAGGTGTTCCTCCTAAAGGTTATCGTGAAACGTTTTGTTATTTTCGTGCAGGGCTGCTTATGATCGAGCTGTCATAATTTATGATTGGTCACTTGGAAAAAATGGAAAGAAGATACACGTCTAGAATTGTTGTTAATTGTCGATTGACCTCATATAATATAATTTTGCGAGATTAATATAAAATATGACATATTGAGAGGTCAACTATGGACAAAATTGTCATTACAGGTTTTGGAGTTAAAGCACCGGGTGTCAGTAATATAGATCAATTTAAAGAAGTTCTAGAACATGGTATCTGTACACAGGAAATACTCCATGGCCGTGGCAATAATGGCTCTAATATAGTATGTGGAGTAGTTCATGAAGATTTGGATATGATCTCTGGTCAAAATTATAAAAGGTACCCGCGTGCAGCTAAGTTGGGCATTGCAGCAGCAGAGGAGGCTTATACGATGGCCAACTTACAAAATGATGAATTTACACGTGTTGCTGTTATCATGGGTACTTCCGGTGGAGGAATATTAGAAGCTGAAAAATTCTCTAATCATGGTAATAATCTTAAAAAAGTTCCCATTCACTATATTCCTGTAGGTGATCCGCATACAATATCTTCTGGAATCACCAAGCACCTTGGAATAAATGGACAAGCATATACCATCTCTACAGGGTGTACCGCAAGTTTAGATGCGTTAATTATGGGCAAATTATTCTTAGAAGCAGGATATGCAGACATTTGTATTGTTGGCGGCTCTGATGCTCTTCTAGGTGATTGGATTACCTATGGATTTTTAAAGACGGGTACGATTGCCGAAAATGTAGAGATTGAACAGACCGGAGTACCCTTTTCCACGTCTCACAAAGGTTTTGTTAAATCAGAGGGTTCTGCCGTTGTGATCATGGAACGGAAAAAAGATGCAGAATCAAGAGGCGCTAAGATTTGGGGGCAAGTTGATGGGAGTGCTTCTAACAATGAGGCTCTTCCAATGTTAAAGTCAGATACATCAGGCTGCTTAATGACATCTGCATTAAAGGACGCAATCGGTGATTGCATTCCTACTTATGTAAATAGCCAAGCGCTGGGCTTAGTACAGAATGATATGATTGAGTACATTACTCATTCGAATCTTTTTGGATCCACAGTCCCTATTACTTCTATAAAGGGAATGACCGGTCATATGTTTGGAGCAATGGGAGCTGTCCAAGTGATCACCTCGTTATTAAGTATGGAATATGGATTTATTCCACCAACCATTAAAACGAGTGGAGACGGTTTTAATGACTTGCCAATTGTCTTTGAGACGAAGTATCAAAATGTCGAAAGTGTCGCAATCACTAACCATGGGGTTAGCGGCAATAATACTTGTTTATTCATGACAAAACATAATTGAGGAAGAAGCAATGATCTTTCTATTAATGATTTCTTTTGCATTATTTCCTTTAGCAGCTGGTATAACAACTATCTATATTTTAGGAAAAACGAAATTATCCAAGCGTTTATTTATCTTTTTTATTTTTACCTCGTTTTGGCAAATAGATGTTTCATTTTTACATGCTCGTGAATTTTTTCCTAATAGCGTTATAGAGTTTTTATTTCAGTTATTTCGTTTTGGCTCAATCATGTTGGCTCCAACTTTATTTTCCGTTATCTATACTGCGATTCAAGAAAAACAAATGGTTGAATCTAGAATGGTAAAATATGCAGTCAATAAATTTACGGTCGTCACTCTTTATATATGGTCAACCTTTGTCTACTTGATAGGTTGGAGTCACAAAGGTATTCAGAGCTTTGAGTTAGTAAAACCGCTGGGGTTAATAAAAGTAAGTTTCGTATATCCTGTCTATGGCGATTGGGCATGGATCTTTAACTTTCATACAATTATGTTCATGATTATTACTGTAATTTCCTTTTCAATAAGTAAAAAACTGAAGGATTCTGAAACAAGAACGTTTATCCTTTATTTTATTAACATTGCAACAGTTGGATATTGTATTGGTTTTTTAAATATGATAAAAAGCTATCTGTTATTACCAAGCAGCATCGCTGTTATGTTTTTATCGATTGGGATTCTCATCCCTGTTATTAGAATGCACCAAAAGATTGTTACAAAGATGAATAATGCACTTTTAGATCAAAAAGAATTTCTTCATAAAATCATTGATCTGAATCCCAGTTATATCTATGCAAAAAGTCAGGATGGAAAATATACTTTAACCAATCAAGCTTATGGTTTATTATTTGGGGTGAATTCCGAAGAACTGATCGGAAATGAGGAAATGAATTATAATCCGGATTTGGATATGGCAATGAAGAATGTATATATTGATTATGAGGTATTAACAACCTTAGCAGAAAAGCATATACCGGAAAATGAAATCATCGATGCACAGGGAAATAAAAGGTGGATCCAAACGGTTAAACTGCCAATTGTTTCATCTAGAAATAAACAAGTCCTTACTGTTGCGACGGATATTACACAGCGAAAAATCAATGAAAAAAGGCGAGAGTGGGAAGCACTTCATGATCCTCTCACCGGATTACCGAATCGACGGGCATTTCATCAAGATTTAATCGAAAGAATGAAAACAGCTAAATTGAATAAAGAGAATGTAGCTGTCATATTTCTAGACTTAGATCGTTTTAAAATTATTAACGACACCCTCAATCACGAAAATGGGGATCTTCTCCTAAAGAAGGTAGCAGAACGGTTAAGTAATGCAGATGATAAAAGGGTGACCGATTTTTCAGTATATCGACTGGGCGGGGACGAGTTTACCTTTATTTTATACAGTGTAACGAAGGAAGAGACAATCATTTTTGTAAAAAGAATGTTAAATTTATTTAAGAAATCATTTACACTAGGAGATCATGAACTATTTGTCACTTCCAGTTTGGGAATCAGTATGTATCCAATGGATGGTGATCACCCAGATGTATTAATTAAAAATGCCGATATTGCGATGTATTCTTCCAAAGAATCGGGACGAAATTCTTACTCCTTCTTTACCGAGGAGATGAATGAGGATTATCAGAAAAAAATGATATTAGAAAAAGCTCTTCGAAAAGCATTACATTCTAATGAGCATAAGCTTGTTTATCAACCAAAAATTGATATTGAATCGAACAACATCATTGGTATGGAAGCATTAGTAAGATGGGAGAGTTCTGAATTAGGAATGATTTCACCTGCTGAATTTATTCCATTAGCAGAAGAAACTGGTATCATATTACCGCTGGGTGAATGGGTTCTGAAATCAGCATGTCTTCAAAATAAGATTTGGCAAGATATGGGGTACACTCCTATTCCAGTATCTGTAAATATCTCAATGCGCCAATTTTATGAAGAGGACTTTGTAGAATCTGTTCGGAAGATCTTAAAAGAAACAAATCTTGATGCCCGCTATCTAGATTTAGAAATAACGGAGAGTATTTCGATGGCGAACATCAATTCTGTGATTTCTACGCTTGATGAGTTAAAGACAATGGGGATTTCGATTTCAATAGATGATTTTGGAACAGGATATTCCTCATTAAGTTATCTGAAAAAGTTTCCCATTAATAATCTAAAAATTGACCGTTCTTTTGTAAGAGATATTACATGCAATACTGAAAATCGAGCCATTGTAAAAACGATTATTTCAATGGCCAATAATTTAAATCTTGATGTGATTGCGGAAGGCGTTGAGACGGAAGAGGAGTTAACCTTCCTAAAATCAAATGGCTGTATGGTTGTACAGGGATATCTGTTCAGTCCTCCGATATCGGGTGAAGAATTTGAAAGAACCTTCTTAGAGCGACACCATGAACCTGCAAGAACATACGATAAAAAGAAAGGGCGGACAGTATTTTAAACTGTTCGCCCTAATTGTTTATACGATTGATGTATTCAAAAATCCCCACAATATTTTTTTGAGTGTAGGAGATTCTTTTATATAGAAAAGAAGGGAGTCTTTTTACTTGCTATTTAAGTTATTTGTACCTATTGAGGTAAGTCGGTAAAGAATATGTATCCAATATTATATTGACAAGAATAAATGATGCTCTTACAATTGAAAATGATTATCAACATCAATTAGGGGGCTCCTACATGTTTAATGCAATAAATAATCGGAATATTTTATTAACAACTATCTTTATTTTCCTCTTATCAACAGTATTACTTGGTTGTACAAATGCTAGTGATGATGCTACAACGTCAAAAGACGATAATGGAAATATGCTTACCATCGCATGGCCAAGGGATGTGGGTGCGATGAATCCACATGTTTATAATCCTTCACAATTATTTGCTCAATCGATGGTATATGAACCGTTAATAAGTTACGGGAATGGCGGAGAGCTAAAGCCGAATTTGGCAGAATCATGGGACATATCTTCCGACGGAAAAGAATATACATTTCATCTTCGTCAAGATGCGAAGTTTTCTGATGGAACAAGCTTTAATGCAGATATAGTGAAAAAGAATTTTGATACTGTGTTGAACCATATGGAATTACATAGCTGGTTAGGATTTCTTTCGAAAATAGCTAGTACGGAGGTAATCGACGAATATACGTTTAAAATGACATTAACGGAAGCCTATTATCCAACAATTCAGGAGTTAGCTGTTGTTCGACCAGTTCGTTTCTTGGGTGAAGCTGGATTCCCTGCAGATGGTGATACCTCAAAAGGTGTCGTAGAAGCGGTTGGTACAGGTCCGTGGATTTTGGAAGAGTATAAACAGGATGAATATGCGATTTTCAAACGAAATGAAAATTATTGGGGAGAACTTCCAGAAGTAGAAAAAATAAAAGTGAAAGTCATTCCTGATGCAGAAACGAGAGTACTAGCGTTTGAAAAAGGGGAGTTAGACTTAATTTATGGAGAAGGTGTCATCAGTTTAGATGCTTTCAAACAATTGGAATCCACTGGTGAATATGAAACTACTATTTCTGAACCAGTTGCTACGAGACAGCTTGTTATAAATACAACGAGAGAACAACTTTCAGATGAACGTGTTCGCCAAGCATTACATTATGGATTTAATAAGGAAGCAATGGTAAAAGGAATCACTTCTGGACTAGAAGAAGCAGCAGATAATATTATACCAACAAACTTGCCTTATACTTCAGATATTGATGTGAAGGTCATTGACCATAATGTTAAAAAAGCAGAAGCGTTATTAGACGAAGCGGGTTGGACACTTCCTAAGGGGAAAAGTGTTCGTGAAAAAGATGGACAGCCGCTTGAAATTGAGATGATGTACGATTCAGCAGAATCCATTCAAAAAGCAATGGCAGAAACGCTGCAATCCGAGTGGGCAGCCATTGGTGTAAAATTAAATATTGTTGGAGTAGAGCTTGCGGTTCAAGTTCAAAGATTTAAAGATAATGAATTTGATATTAATTTCTTTAGTAACTATGGTGCTCCATATGACCCGCATACATTTATTAATATTGTGGCAAAAGAAGGCTTTGGATTTAATGAAGCCATTTCAGCTTATCCGAACAAAGCGGAAATACTCAAACAAATTGCACTGATTCCGCAGACAACGGACGTAGCAGAACGTCAACAGCTTTACACATCTGTTTTAACATCACTACAAGAGCAGGGAGCCATTCTTCCTATCTCATATATTAAGAAAACAGCAATTTATCAAAAAGATGTCACGAACTTCAATTTCTCTGCGAATCGTGACGAAAATCCATTCACAGGAATTAGCATTAAGCAGTAAGCAGGTAGGAGGCTTTTATGGGCACTTATATAATAAAACGAATAATGTCCATTATCCCGGTTTTTCTTTTGGCTGCACTTCTAACGACTGGGATGATTCACCTATCACCAGTGGATCCGGCCGAGGCCTATTTAACAGCGGCTCATATTGAACAAACGGATGAAATTTTGGCCCAGAAAAGGCATGAGTTTGGTTTAGACCAACCATTCTTCATGCAATATATAAACTCTATTATAAAGATATGCCAACTTGATTTTGGAATATCTTATGTTTCGAATAAGCCTGTTTGGGATGAGGTTATTCACCGATTACCAGCGACAATGCAGCTAGCTTTAGCGAGTTTATTCATAGCTGTGCTTGTCAGTGTTCCTCTCGGTTTCATGGCAGGAGTAAAGAAAAGCAGCTTTATAGATCATTTTAGTCGCATCCTTTCCTTTTTCGGGGCATCGATTCCATCTTTTTGGCTAGGTTATTTATTGATTTTTTTCTTTTCTGTCAAATTGGATCTTTTCCCAGTCGAGGGGATTGGGACTTGGCTGCATCTTGTTCTTCCTTCCATTACATTGGCTCTACCTTTAATTGCGATGTATACAAGATTGTTGCGGGCTAGCATTCTTGAAAACCTTCAAGAGCCCTATGTACTTTTCGCAAGGACAAGAGGGATAAAAGAAAAAACCATTATGGCCAAGCATATCTTAAGAATTACCATTTCCCCGATGATTACAGGTTTGGGGATGAATCTTGGGAAACTTCTGACTGGAACGATTATCGTGGAGACCGTTTTTTCTTGGCCTGGGTATGGCCGTTATTTTATTGAAGCGATTTTTAACCGCGATATACCAATCATTCAATGCTATGTACTAATTGCCGCTAGTTTATTTATCCTTAGCAACCTAATGGTGGATCTGATTCAAATGTATATTGACCCGCGCATTTCCAGGAAAGAAGGTCAACAACGATGATAACCAGTTTACGCAGGGTATTGATAAGTCAAAAAGTGATTCCGATATGTGCCATTATATTAGGAATTCTTTTTATCATTACGATTTTGGCTCCCTGGATTGCGCCCAATGATCCAATTGCGGTCAATTTAGCTTTTAAACTACAGACTCCATCCTGGGAATTCCCATTAGGAACTGATCATCTGGGAAGATGTAACTTATCAAGACTTTTATATGGGGGCCGAATATCTTTAGGCTTTGCTATGCTCATTTTCATTTCGTCTTTAACGATTGGTTTAATAATTGGAACCTTTTCTGGATATAAGGGCGGATGGGTGGATCAGGTTTTGATGAGATTTTGTGATGGTGTGATGGCTTTTCCTAGTCTTATCCTTATACTTGGACTGGTTGGTATTTTCGGTCCTGGACTTTCGCAGGTCATTTTAGCGCTGATGCTTGTGCAATGGGTCTATTACGCGAGAATGTTCCGAGGAATGGTACTTAGTCTGAAAGAACAAAACTTTATTGCCGCTGCGAAAATAAGCGGGTCTTCTCAATGGAAGATTATTAAAAATCATATTGTCCCAAATGTACTCCCACCACTTGTCGTCATGGGTACATTAGAAATGGGTTGGGCGATCATGGATATATCTGCTATGTCGTTTCTTGGTTTAGGAGTACAACCGCCTACACCAGAATGGGGAGCGATGATTCACGAAGGAAAGTCGTATATTCGGACGAATCCTGAATTAATGCTTTATCCAGGTTTGATGATTATGCTCGTGATTGTGACCTTCAATTTATTGGGCGAAGCGTTATCCGAACGGTACGGTGTCAAACGTCGATTTTAAAAAGGAATGAGAATGTTGGGTTCAAAACAGTCGAATGTGTTACAAGTGAGAGATTTACATGTACAGGTAAAAACAAAAGATGGTTCTACCCAGCTTGTTGAGGATATCAATTTTGAACTAAAGCATGGGGAAGTACTGGGTCTTGTTGGGGAAAGTGGATGCGGTAAAACTGTTACGAGTATGTCGATTCTTCAGCTTCTCAATCGGAAAACGACCACGATTGAAGGCAGTATCAATTTACTTGGACGAGAATTGAACGGTTTAGGTGAGAAAGAAATGCGTGAAATCCGTGGCAAGGATATCGCCTTTATTATGCAAAATCCGATGAATGCTTTTACGCCTGTTTTTACGATTGGTCATCAATTTATTGAAACGATTCGTTCACACACAAAATGGAATAAAAAACAAGCCACAGAGCTGGCGATTGAGGCATTGCAACATGTGAATTTATCAGATCCTGTTAAACTATTAAAAAACTATCCTTTTCAATTGAGCGGTGGCATGCTTCAACGGGTCATGATTGCCATTGCCGCCTGCTTACATCCAGCCGTTATCATAGCCGATGAACCAACAACCGCATTGGATGTAAATAATCAAAAGAAAGTGCTGTACCACTTAGATAAAATTCGATCTGATTATGGGTCTGCCATATTATTAATATCCCATGATCTCGGGGTTATTTCCGAAATGGCAGATGAAGTTGCTGTTATGCAGAATGGCCGAATCGTAGAAAAAGCCAATGTGTTCCAACTATTTGATCAGCCACAGCATGAGTATACAAAAAAACTATTAAATGCACGTTCTAAATTACATTTAGATGAATCTGTCATTCATTTGGCTTGACCTAGGCATCGATAAGGGGTGAAAAAAAATGAGTTTATTACAAGTAAATAAAGTAACTCATAGCTATGGATCCCGAACGGTTTTCAACTGGAAACACCGTTCAAAAAATATACTTTCCGACATTTCTATCTGTATTGAGGAAGGAACCTGCTTAGGATTGCTTGGTTCGAGTGGTGCTGGTAAAAGTACATTAGGAAGAGTGATTCTTGGTCTAGAACGACCACAATATGGTCAGGTCCTTTTTCAAGGACAGGATATATATACGGCAGATAAGCAAATCCGTCAAAAAATTCGTCGTGATCTACAGGCTGTCTTTCAGGACTCATATTCATCGGTCAACCCTCGAATGACAGCCGAACGAATTATTGCAGAGCCGCTAGAAAACTATGAAAAGCTCACAGTTGCTGAGCAAAAAAGAACCGTTATTGAATTATTAGAAAGAGTAGGGCTAAGTGAAGCGGACTTAAAAAAATACCCCAATCAATTTAGCGGTGGGCAATTGCAAAGAATCAATATCGCAAGGGCCATCTCACTCAAGCCAAAACTGATTGTTTTAGATGAATCTGTCAGTAGCCTTGATATGGTGAATCAAACTCTTATTTTAGAATTACTAAAGGAATTAAAAGCAAACTTCGGCTTATCCTATCTCTTTATTACACATGATATTAAAGCTGCCTATACGATTAGTGATCGCGTAGGTGTACTAGAAAAAGGAAAATTGGTCGAGCTTTACGATGACAAAAAACAGTTCCTTACATCAAAACATCCTGTAGTAAATGAGATGAGAGATTCAATGCTGGCAGAGCACCCACGTTTTCGTTCTGTTAGACGTGTTTAATTTATTATTATTTACACTTTTCGAATGCCTCGATTTCAATTTTAAAAATCGGGGCTATTCTGTTTATTTGAAAGGATAGGAGGAGGAAATTCGTAATGAATCATCGTGCGTACCTCACCTTGGCGATTCCCCTGACAATCTCAACCATGACAACGCCCTTGTTAGGTGCTGTAGATACAGCCGTTGTCGGACAACTACACGATCCGGCATATATTGGAGGAGTTGCAGTCGGGACACTTATTTTTAATACTTTGTATTGGGTATTCGGTTTTTTACGGGTAAGCACATCTGCTTTTGCAGCGCAAGCGAGTGGTGCAAGCGATCCGGCTCAAGGAATACTTGCTTTATCTAAGACCATTTTTATTAGCTATTGTGGTCGGGGTGTGTTTTATTCTCTTACAATGGCCGATTGAATATGGCGCTTTAACATTATTTTCCTCTGACTCTGATGTCGCTAAGTTTGCGGCTGAATATTTTCGAATTAGAATTTGGGGTGCTCCATTTACATTGATGAACTATGTTATCCTCGGATGGTTAATGGGGATGGCTAAGATTAAAGAATCATTATGTTTACAAGTGTTAATGAATGTTTTGAATATGATTTTGGCCATTCTTTTTGTCCATGTCTTTTCTTTTGCTGTCAAAGGGGTCGCTGCAGCTGTTTTGATTGCTGAAGTGACAGCATTTATATTTGGATTATTCATTATTATAAAAGCATCACCATTTACATGGAGATTACCATCCTTTCAAGAACTTATTGATACACAGTCAATGAAAAAAATGTTTAACGTTAACAAGGATTTGTTCATTCGAACGATTTGTTTATTGGTGGTAATTAATATGTTTACAGCAAAAGGTGCTTCGTTTGGTACAGAATTACTAGCTGCCAATGCTGTTCTTTTCCAAATCCATTATATTATGGCTTATTTCTTCGACGGGTTTGCCAATGCGACGAGTATTCTCGTCGGCAAAGCGGTAGGTGCAAACGACAAGGAATTATATAAAAAAACTCTTACTTTATCAAAGCAATGGTCGGTGATAACGGCTGTTGTTATCGCTTGTATATATGGATTATTTCAAGAACAAATTATTGCGCTTTTTACCAATCTACCTCTTGTAATCGAACTATCAACTACATATGGAACATGGCTTATCCTTTACCCATTTGCTGCGTGTTTTGGACTTGTCATTTATGGTGTCTTCACAGGAGCAACTGAAATTGCTCCCGTCCGAAACTCAATGATATACGCAATGATTGTCTATATCCTTATTCAAATTACGGCAACACCAATCTGGCATAATCATGGCCTATGGCTGGCTTTCATTGCTTATTCGATTGGTCGATCTGGATTCTTAGTTATGTATACGCCTAGATTAAATAAAAAATTGTTATATGGAATGAAAGGAATCTGATAATTATTGTGTGAATTTGGATAAGAAAAAGACCATCTAGAAAGGTAACGGGTTCCGTTACCTATCGCAAACATTAAAAATGTAAAGTAAAATGAGTGCCAAATTGTAGGTTAATTTGTCACTCATTTTTCTTACGATTAGTCAATATCTTTTTTTTTGAGCAGGAGAGTTTAGTGTTAAATAATAATTGGGGGCGAATTACTAAATTTGGCATACGACCTAGCTAATTGGGATTTTTTTACTAGGTCAATTGAATATGTTATTATTTAAAAAACTATGATTTGGAGGCCAAACCGTAATCATAGTTCATATTGTGTGTTGTAAGAAAGAAGATATTCTTCAAAAGCTTATTCACACAAGCGATGGACGCAACTTTATGACATTTGTTATAGGGTTGCATTTTTAATTTATCATAATACTCAACGATGTGATTGTGTCCGAAACGTCTTTGCTTAATCATGTTCTGGATGATTAAAAAGAGTAGTTTTCTTAAGTGCTTATTTCCACGCTTGTTTGTTGTTTTCAAAACGATTGATGTCTCCGATTTCTGCCATAAAGCGAACAGCTGTATGGGGCCGATTCCAGGAAAACTGAGTAACACCTTGTATTCGTTGCGTTTTTCTACTAATTGAACCATATCCTAGATACACTGTTCCTTCTGTTTGAGAAGGTCCTGGTACCGTCTAGCGTATAATCGTAGTTGCTCGCACAATACATCTGAGGAAGAAACAGCTGGATAGGATTGTTGGGAGGCTTCAATTAATGCGATTGCTTTCTTGTCAGCGCTTGCTGCAGATATATTTTTATTTGTATTGGCACGTATTTTATTTTTTATAATTGTTTTTGATAATCCCAGAACAATATCCTGATGTGGAAACAATTGGACAATGTTGAGAAACAAATCAATTTATTTGTAAAGAGTTTCTCTAGCTCTGGAAACGGTAACTGAATAACTTTATGCAGTCGACTGCGAATAACTGATAATTCATCATCAAGCTCACTATAAAATCTAGAAAATGATTTTAACTGATAATAAAGGTGTTCCGTTCCTTGCGTCTCCCTACGAAAGGTTGAAAAATGGGTTAAAGCTAATTGATGTGCATCACTTTTATCAGTTTTAAAAATCCTTAAAGAATCGCATTTTTTCTTAGCCTCTAAAGGGTTTAAAAGGCAGTAGAAATATTGGTTTTCCTGCAAGAAACGCTCTATTGGTCGTGACTAGACACCAGTTGACTCAAACACAATATTGGGTGTTCTCCATACCCTTCTATTAGCTCATTAATCTGGTGCCTCAACTTTTCAAATTAAGGTTTGGTGTGTTTAATTTCACCTTCGAAAATACATTTTTTCAAGCCATTATAAATGACCATGTAACTCTTTCCCATACTAACGTCAAAGCTATCACATGTTTCATATTGCCCTCCTACAATTCTTTGTATTGAAGAGTCTTCATCTTACACTTATCGATTCCAATTTCTTATACACGATCTCAAGGATCCAACATACTTAAACCTGATTCAAATAAGGTAAGTGAAGAAGGTCTAGTTTTATTGACGGATTCAAGACCCAAAAATGAGTACGACCTATTCTTCACTTCTACTATATAAAAAATAGTAGTGCAGACCAACGCCTTGGTCTGCACTACTAATCTTAGTATGTTTTATTGATGTAAAGCGATTTGTGCGGAGATTACACTAAAATTTGTATAGAAAAATGCATACCAAATTGTAATGGTAAACTGGCTGTTGTACCCCCTAAAAATAACCCACATTTTGATACAAATCGTCCTACAAAAATAATTAGACTGAAAGTTACATCTAAATATAATTGGATATTTATGTTAAGATGAGATAAAGTTTGTGAAAAAATTTACTTAAGCTAACGGGGCAGGTTAGTTGAATTATCTTTCCCGTTTGAATTATTAAGATCAATAATAAGAAATAAAAAAAAGAAGCAAAATATGCTTCCTTACAATGGGAACTAGTTATATGATCTTAATTATTTACCCTAAATCCTTATATTTAGATTTTTCCCTTATCTAATTTAGTATAGCTCTCAATTTTTGTAACTGCATAAGCTGAATAGTAAAAAGTTAAAAAAATAATAAAATCATATAGAGTGGACCAATTCTTAGGGTTGTAGAAGTCGATGGCATTAAAGAAATTCATTCCTCCAAATGCCGCAATTGAAGAAAATAAGATACCCTTTAACAAGGGATTCATTTTTGGTTTAAATTGTAGAGCTAACATTACTGCAACGGGTGCTAAAGAAAAGTGATAGGGTAAAAATAGAAAAGGTGCTAGAGGGATGATTACCATAGGGTATGACCAGAGCCCTAAAGATAAGGCGGCAAGATCTATTGTAAGTGATAATATAATAGTCAGTAAGCCGCCTAAAAGGAGACGTCCCGTGCTATCTTTCTTCCTGAGTCTAAACCAAACAATCCATGGAACAATAAATAGTGCTAGACCAAACCACCATTGCCATGTTGAGAGAAATTCTTCCGTCACTATTTTTGCAAATAAAGAACTGATCTCAGTTAACTGATTATAAGCTTTTTCTGATTGAGCGAGCCCCTTCTCAAATGCCACTTTCATTACACCTCCAAAAACATAGTTATAATATATTTTTTTCATTTATGTAATAAATTATGTAATGGTATTTTTTAAGAAAACAGGAGCCTTCACCCTAAGATTGTAAACTGTTGCACTTAAGCTACCGGGTTCAAGAGTTTAAGATTGGAACTGCTGCGGAAATCCCTTTCCTATTGAACTAACGATGCAGGTTAGTTTAACAACAGGGTTCAATAAATTACCTATTATTAATACAAAAAAGCGTGAGAATACCACGCTTATCATTGTCTTTTTTTTAATTGTAAATTGCCTTTATTAAACATAATAAGTCCATTAATTCGCTCATACAGGGCATATAAAGGATATAGCAGACCTATAAATACGATGATGGAAGGTATTTTTTCAATAGCAGGTATAATGCCTGAAAGCAAAGATATTAATGTTTCTGTTAA
This sequence comes from Neobacillus sp. CF12, assembly GCF_030348765.1. Classification (GTDB taxonomy): domain Bacteria; phylum Bacillota; class Bacilli; order Bacillales; family Cytobacillaceae; genus Neobacillus. The sequence goes on from NZ_JAUCEU010000007.1 coordinate 237,354, forward strand.
GTAAATAAATAAAGGAATTATTACTATCAAACCGATCAGAAGAAATGGTGTTACTTTAGTTTCTTTTAGTTTAGCTTTGCAGTAAGGACATCTCATTGTAAATGGTGATGAAAAATCCTCAAAATCATCAAGCGTTATTGCTTTTTCACAATTTGGACAAGGGACAGAGGTTCTCATTATAAATCTCCTTATAAACGAATTTAAATTTAGTATAATTGGGAATTACCTGTTAAGTAAACAGAAATTCTTCCATAAGGAGATCGCTTTTTCTTATTCGACTAACGAAGCAGGTTAGTGAAAGAAGTTATGAGGGAATTTTGTATTTATAAAATTCTGAAAATGTTATAAGTAAAAATGTAACTAATTGGAATTTAACAAAAAACCCATAGGGATGTGTTTATTATGAAGATATTAATTATAGGACTAAGTATCGTGGTGATCGCTTTTCTAATTTCAATGTTTTCAAGCGATTACACTTTATTGTATAAAATCACAGGCGTTGTCGGAATTATCTCACTGATATTAGGTGCTTTGTTATCTGGAGCATTCTTGGATGGGGATAGGTTAGGTAGAAATCTACAATCCGAATCAAAAGAAGATAGAAAACAAAGATCTTCACAAACTAATTCTATATTGTTAATAGGATTACCTAATTTATTAATTGCAGCGGTTTGCTTTTTTCTAATGAAATAAATGAATAATAGTTACCAACTCCACATCGTTTGTTAAACTCTAGGGTGCAATAGTTAAAGATGAGATCGCTGTGTCGGTCTTTTTGCTTGTTCAGCTATCGGGGCAGTAAATTGAAGATGAGAAACGATATTTAATAAAAAAATCACTGATTAAACACCAGTGACTTGACTTAAAGGTTTCACCTTAATTATTTTTCGACTTTGAAAAAAATAAGGCTCCTCAGTAAGATATGAGTATAGACACCACACTAACTCACAACTTTAGGAGGAACCCTAATATGAATTTTAAAATGCAAGACAAACAAAATCAACTAATAGAAAGAATTTCCGATACACATCTAATTGTAGGTGTAGATATTGCTCAACAACTACATGTTGCAAGAGCAGTTAATTTTCGTGGAATTGTTGTAGGAGACCCTATTTCATTTAAAAATAATGAAGAGGGGTTCTTTAAACTATTAAACTGGATACAAGATTTAAAAAGATTGAAAAACTTAAATGAAGCAATAGTAGGTATGGAGCCTACTGGCCATTACTGGATTAACCTATCAAGCTGGTTATATTACTAAAACATTGAGGTAGTAACCGTCAATCCCCACTTAGTAAAAAGGAATAAAGAGATTCGTGATGTTACCCAATCTAAGAGTGATAAAAAAGATGCACTAGTTATCGCAGATATGGTCAAAAACGGCTACTATTCTTTTATTCGCCCATCCTCAGAATCATTTGAAAAACTTAGAGTTCTAATGTCCAACCGTGATGTGATTGTAAAACGTCTCGTAATGTCTATAAATCAAATAAATCGATGGGTGGATGTTGTCTTTCCAGAGCTACGACAAGTGTCTAACGATGTTTCGTGCAAAGGAGCCATCGCAACCCTTTGTTTGTTTCCAACCCCAGATGAAATATCTTCAATGGAGTCACTTGATGTCCAGAGGGGATGGAAGTCATTAATGAAAAGGCAACCAGGACATAAAAAAGCTCAATTACTGATCAATCTAGCAAAATCTTCTATTGGAATTGGACAAGCACTTGATGCTTATAAATTCCATCTAGAACAATTAATAGAAGAATATGACCTCGCTGTAAAACAACTCGAAAGAGTTGAACAACAAGTTAAAGAAGTTCTCTATAATATACCATTTGCAAAAAAACTACTAACGATTAAAGGGATAAGTGAAATTTCATTAGCTGGGATACTAGGTGAGTCAGGAGATCTAAGTGGATTCGCTCACTGAAACTCTCTATTACGACATGCGGGATTACATCTAGCTGAAACAAGTTCAGGCAAATGGAAAGGTCAGATTGTCATTTAAAAGCGTGGAAGATCAAGACTGAGACACTTCCCCTACTTAGCAACTATGAGCCTTGTAATGAATAACCCTGAATTTAAAGCCCTACATTCCCATATTGTGAAGGTCAAGAAGATAAAGAAGATGAAATCAATTATGAAACTGATCGGTAAACTAGCAAGGATTTTTGTAGGAATAGCACGACGAAACGAGTCCTACTGTCCTAATAAAATTCAAGAATTAATCCCTTTAGCTGCTTAGAAATAAAACACTATTTATAAAATATTTCATTTGAAAAATTGACTTTAATTTTGAATGTTGTATTCGTAGGATTTCGAATATGTACGGAGTACCAGGTTTATTCAACAAAAGGGCACTGTGACCCATCAGGTTAGCATAACTGGCCTCCACCCCTTGGATAGACATGACGAAGGAATGAGAGGGCAATTGACCCGTTGAGACATGGGAGGGAAAGCCTCCAGGGGCGGCGTGGAGATGTACATCATATGGTAAAATATGGAGTAGTAGCTAACCCCTTTATTTACCTATGCCTTCACGAAGCCAAATGATCTGAATTCATTCCAATTACCCGTCATCCTATTTATAGAGGTTATGAAATCCTGCGAATAAGTGAGCATTCAAGAGATATTCGTATCAAACTGAGGGAGTTTAATAAGGAAATTCGCTAAAATAGGCTAAAAAGGTAACCGGTTGATTTTCCCCTCCAAAATAAAAGAGTCCCAAGGGACCCATATTAACTCTAATATGCTTTAATTCGCATTTTTAAGACAATGAATGAACTTTATTTTTCTGACTTTGTTCTTTTTTCTGCATCACCCTTTTAGTGTCGGTTTAGCATTGCACGATTCCTGCTACTGCTCCACTGGACGGTCCATCTGTACTAAAGGTATTCCCATTAGCAATTAGATTAATAATTTCAAAAGTTCCTGTTTCTGACACCGTAAAAGTTTCTACGGTGGCAAGTCCACTAAAATTTGGACCAGTTGCAACACCAGTCAGAGTAACAGAGAAAGATGTTGGGGAACAAACAGGAAACCCAACCTCATCGTTATTAGCAGTAAATGTAAAAGAATTAGCAGCAACGTTGTTATCTACATATTCTATGGATACAAAACTTCCGTTAATCATACAATCGGGACATATTCCTGCTGAAAAACCTAGTGTTCCACTAGAAGGTTGTCCATTAATAATTACACCCGTGTTTGCAACAGGAGTTGGAAAGGTTGACGCAGTTGCTCGACAATCACAAAGTCTCCTAAGACCCAAAAAATCACCCCCTCTTTCTATACGCTATGATGGATACATTATTTTGACAGTACAAATAGCCTAATAAAGAGGAATTTTACCGAATTGTTACTGAGCTAAACCAGCTAATAGTTTGTCAACATTTTTCAATTAAAAGTTTAATAACCTCATGTTATACTAAAAATATTCATGCCAAATAACCTTCCGTTATGCTCTTTTTGGAAGGTTTTGTTGTATTTAGTTAGATATAGATTTTAAGCTATATCTTGGAAAGGAGATCTGCTTTTTAATAAGGCGTAAATCCAATGTAAGAGCTTATTAACACAGGCAATGATTGCTACTCTAAAGGGTTTTCCTTCTTCTCGTTTTTTGTCGTAAAACTCTCGTAGTCTTCTATTGCGTGGAATGATCTCATCGGTTGTTTTCTTTTTACGGGCATCCCGAATTCCACTTTGAACAGCCATATACAGGGCATGGCGAAGTCTACATGAACCACGTTTGGTAATTCGGTTTATGGATGCAGTAAACTTTCCAGAAGAGTAGACACTAGGATCTATTCCAGCGAACGCAACTAACTTCTTGGCACCATTAAACCGATCTATCTCCCCAATTTCAGAAATAATCGTTGCTTTTAACAATTCGTTCATAAATTGGTAATATTTATTGGACATCCTATCATCTGTAATAACAAACCATTTTTTAGGAGGAAGTTACACGATGAGAAGGATGATGATGATTGTATTTTGTGCATTTGCTTTAATGTTTGGACTCCTAGATTCAGGCCAGGTACATGCAGCAACAGAGGAAAAAGAAGAAGTTAAAATGTCAGACATACATGGCCATAAGCATTTCAAACATAATCCTGAGTTTCTTATAAAGCAAGCAGAATCATTAGGGATTAAGACCGAGGGCAAAGACACAGAGACAATCGCAATAGAAGTTAGGGAAGCATTGATTAATAATAAGGCTAAGGAACTAGGAATAGATACCAATGGGAAAGACCTTTATGCATTAGCGAAAGAAGTATGGGAAACTGAGATCAAAAAAGAAGCGCAAGAGTTGGGGATATCGACGGAAGGAAAAAATCTGCGAGATTTAGCAATTGAAGTCCATAAAACACGAATAAAATTAGAAGCAAAAGAATTGGGAATTTCCACTGAAAATAAGGCAATTAAAGATTTAGCAAAAGAAGTCCGAGATAAAAGGATTTTCCTGGCAGCTGAGAAGTTGGGAATCGAAACAAGAAATAGATCTGCAGATGAAATTTTTAAAGAAATCATGACCAACCATGCGGATAAGGCAAAAGAGTTAAATCTATTTCCAAAAGGAAAGTTCCATTTCTTTAAACATTCAAAAGAAAATTAGGTGAAAAATAAAATGGAAGCCTCAAAATAAATGGGCTTCCATTTTATTTTTTGACTGTTTTAGAAATGAGTGTTGTTTTTCGAACTGTTGTAATTTTAAGATTTAATTGAAAAGAATATGTAGCTATAATCTTGTTTTCCTCTGATTCTGATGTCACTAGGTTTGCGGCTGAATATTTTCGAATTAGAATTTGGGGAGTAACCTTTACATTGATGAACTATGTTATCCTCGGCTGGCTTTCATTGTTTATACGATTGGGCGATCTGGATTCCTAGTCATGTATACGCCTAGATTAAATAAAAATTATTACATGGAATGAAAGGAATATGATAATTCTATGTGAAAAATTTGGATAAGAAAAAGACCATCTAGAAACGATGGTCTTTAAATGCGTTTTGTTCCAATGTATCTTGGATGCCAATATGAGTTGTTTGTGCTTGTAATCATGACTCCTTTTGATGAAGAAGCCATAATCATTTTACCATTCCCGATATACATGGCAACATGTGTTGGACTGCTTGCCTTATTTGGAGCATAAAACATTAAATCCCCTGGTTGAATGTAATTGTAGATACGGTATCCGTTACCGTAGAACATTTGAGCAGCTGTGCGATTTAGTGTTTTTCCAGCACTTGCGTAGGAATACTTAATAAGTCCTGAACAATCAAAACCACTTGGTGACATCCCGCCCCATCGATAAGGTACTCCAATATTAGACTTTGCCACCGAAACTGCTTTTGTATGATAATATGCTGCTTCCGCTTTATCACCCATGTTAGAAAACAAAGTACTGAAAGAAACTATAATGACAAAAGCTACGACGAATTTCTTAAGCATATTTGTTACCTCCTAGTGTGATTTGGTAGTTTAAATATACTAGAAAGGTGTAACAGTGGTATCACAGCAAGATTACAATTTTATTAAAAATTATTTTGATATAATTTTATGCCTTGTTAAGAGCTAGTTTTATACCAAAACCTATCATTATAGTTTATTATCACCTCTATTAATTATGGTAAAGCAAGCATTGCAACTGATATGAATCATTTATATAATTAGATAAATTACGTAAAAATTGAATCCCTAATTAAAGCCTTTTACTCGATTTACTAGATGAAATGAATAGGATGGATGTGCATCGGCGAATCAGTTTAAACTCGAAAATATGAAGATGACAAATTCAAACTTAACAAAATCGGAGGAATAAAAATGGCAAAAACAAATCTGTGTCAAAGCTGTGGAATGCCCATGAAAGTTTCAAGTGACTTTGGAACTGAAAAGGATGGGTCACCTTCAGAAAAATACTGTCACTATTGTTACCAAAAAGGTGAATGGCTACATCCGGAAGTAACATTCGATGAATTTTATGCATTCAGTTTAAAAAGGTTTCAGGAATCAGATATGAATCGGGTTGCAAAATTTTTTCTCAATAAAATGTATACAAAAAATTTCTTGAAAAAATTAGAGCGCTGGAGCTAAACACAAAATTGTGCAGATGCTGAATATGAAAACGAATGCCAAAATTAGGTGGTTGGAAGCAATTTTATTACCTAAACAAATAAGGAAAGCATTCTGGTAAAACACAGAACACTTGCCTATTAGAGATTGCTTGTATTATTCAATTATTTGGCTTTTGGTTTCTCTTTACCCATAGAGTCAAATAATTGTTTTGATGATAAGGCATTGAATGGTAAAGGTACATTGTGTTTTAGCCCTTCGTTGTAAGCCGCTTTTAAGTCTTTCAGTAAAACTGCCAAGGCAGTGTCTGCTGTCCATTCAGAAACATCGCTCCAATTTTTTACTACCCAGCTATCACCTGTACTAACTTTTAATAAGTTTATTAACTCTTGTTCAGGTAAGTTATAGTGTTTACCTAATTTAAGTCCTTCAGCTAGAGCATTCATGTTAATACCTAGAATCATATTATTCACTAATTTTGCAACTTGGCTATTGCCTGGTTCCTCGCCATAGTAGAATGTATTGGAACCAATCGCATCAAAGTATGGTTGGAAAGATTTCACGATTTCTTCTGAACCTGATGTCATAATCGATAATGTTCCAGCCTGAGCACCTGAAGCACCGCCGCTTACTGCAGCGCTAATTAATCTCAAATCACTTTCTGCCTCGACTTTTTTGCCTAATTCATTCATGGTATCAGGGTCTAGTGTACTCATAACAATAATGGTTTTATTTTTTGGTTGAACAGAAAGAATCGCGTTATCCCCAAAAATAATATCCACATTTTGGGCATAGTCACGAACCATTGAGATAATCGCTTCGTCAGCTTGTTCCGCCACTTCGTTTAACGTCTCTACCATTGTAATTCCTGCAGCTTCTGCCTCTTCATAAACACCTCTAAACGCATCATACCCAATTACTTCGAAACCAGCTTTCATTAAATTAACTGCCATTTGGAAGCCCATTGTTCCTAATCCTACAAATCCAATTTTTTTACTCATGTTGAATTCCTCCATTATTTTTCTATATTTTTTTCAAGTAATTAGATCTATCACATAAAAAACTTTCGAATAAAGTTCTTAATGTTTCGTCATTGTTAAATCATCAGTAAACAAGGATAATAACCTGCTACAGTTAGTTCGTTAAGCTAAACCTAAGAGGGCCATGACAACGATAACGGCCATTGCGATCCAATGGGTAACACTTATACTGATAAATCCATTTTTAAAGGTGTCTTTCATCGTTAATCCCGTTAAATTGTTAAAGATAATCAAGAATCCAGAGTAAGGAACGATTGATAGAGCTCCAGATCCGATTGCGATAGCGCGGTGAACCGTTTCCGGATCTAGTCCCATTTCTAAATAGATAGGGGCAAAATTCGCAACGGAAATGCCAATTGCTCCAACAGCCGAAGCCGTAATACCGCCTATAAGACCTGTACCAATCATTAAGGAGAGTACAGGAGGTCCAGGAATGGATTGAATCAATTGAAATACACCTTTAAAGGCCGGAACACCTGTTGCAATGCTACCAAATGCAATCGTACTACCAGTAGTTATAGTTGATGATAACGATTCGTTAGCACCTTGATTTAATACCTCTTTTTGCTGATCAATTTGTTTACGGAATAAGAGAGCACTCATTACGATCGCAACAATCAAAGCAACAATGATATTGTTTTTCACGGAACTGAAAAGTAGTATTATGGCCAATAAAGTAATAATGGGTAGTAAACTGATAATAAATGATGGTAGTTCTCATTCATTTGCTGCATAACTACTTTTAACTTTTTCATCACCATGAAATGTCTCGTTCTTATGCAAGCTTTTTGACAAAGAGAATTTCATAAATACGAGTAGGAAGACAATTGCTGCGAGGGACGTTACGATTCCGATTACCGGCGCAGCAGTTAATGTGGTTCCCAAATCTGTTAATATTGTGTAAAGAAGGTGCCCCAGGTAACATCGTCATTGTGAACGTTGAAGTCCCGCCAAACACAGGAATGGTCACTAATTTCCACGATATATTAAGTTGTCTGAAGATCGGTTTCGCCATGGGAATTAATGCGAATATGATGACGAATACATTAATACCACCGTAAGTAAGAAGAGCAGAAATAATAAATAATGCCACTAAAGCGTTGTAAGGGTTCTTGGTTCCTACCACAGACAATACTTTATTTGCAATTGAAATCGTTGCCCCACTTTTATCCATGTATTTTGCTAATAAAGAACCTAATAAGAAAATAGCGAAATTGGATGCAATAAACCCAGCAAGTGCTGTCATGTAAGAATTTTCTTTGCCACAAATACGGTTTCTAATATCGATACATCGTTAAAAAGCAACACGACAATTGTCGCAATGGGTGCAGCAATGATGATATTGAACTTTTTAATAATAAAGAGAATGATCGTAAGTATCCCTAACAATATTCCCAGCAAACCTAATAGATCCATCTCTAATTTTTCCCCTTTAGTTATTTACATTTAATTCAAATATCTTGAATCAAGAGTAAATGAAAATAATTAGTTCATTTTCTGTCTGTTTTGTTGCTGTGTTTTCACATTGAGTTTCATGAATTCACTCCAATAGTAAATTTTTGTTCACGAATTCGACACACTTAGTATACATCTTAAGTTTGTATGAGTAAAATGAATAATAAGAATAAACAATATGCATAATTTTCATAGATTGGGGTTTATATATTTATGGACATACGTCACCTTACTTACTTTATTGAAGTAGCCAAATACAAAAGTTTTACCGAGGCCTCTAAATCCCTCCACTTGTCACAGTCAACCTTAAGCAAAGTAGTGAAAAGTTTGGAAGAAGAATTAAATGTAGAACTGATTGACCGTTCTGCAAAGAAAATTGAATTAACGGACGCAGGTGAAATCGTTTTGGCGGAAGGGGAGATTATTATGGAATCGATCAATGATTTATCCATCCACCTCTATGATTTAATGAACTTAAAAAAAGGAAAAATAAAAATCGGCATTCCGCCAATTATTGGTTTTTTATTTTTTCCAAAAATCATTAAAGGGTTTAATAATCTATATCCCGATATAAAAATAAACATCTTTGAAGATGATTCAAATAAGGTTAAACAGGATGTCAGAGACGGAATTTTGGATTTTGGAGTGGTCATGCTGCCGGTGGATGAAAAGGAGTTTGATGTAACTCCCTTTGTTTATGAAGAACTGTCGCTTTTCGTCCATACTACCCATCCATTTGCACAAAGGGAAAAAGTTGAATTGAATGAGTTGAAAAATGAAAACTTTATTTTATTTAACCAAGAGCTTATTTATAACCTCATTGTTCAAGAATGCCTTGGAGCTGGTTTTCGTCCGAAAATTGCCTATGAAATTTCTGAGTGGGGTTTCATTAGTGAAATGATTGGCGAAAACATAGGGATTTCGATTTGCCCCAAACCCATTGCAAAAAAAATGAATCAAGATTTAATCAAGGTGATTTCCATCGAAAATCCTACCATTCCTTGGCATTTAGGATTTATCTCAAAAAAAAGGAAACAGGCGTCGCCTGCAGTTCGTGAATTTATCCAGTATATTTCAGCGCAATTACCTATTAAATTATAGAAAGTATGTATTTTGCCAGAAAAGGTTTCTTTTTGACATGCTTAAATTTATATTCGTCATAGGTCGAAAGTTTATTTAATCACGATTTTCATGATATTCTATTGAAGTATGAAGATATCAGGAGGTAGCATAATGGCGATTGTGGATATAACAATAATTCCAGTTGGGACAAGCACACCGAGTGTCAGTGAATACGTGGCTGAGATTCAAAGAGTTCTTCAACAGTATGAAGGAAGGGTCAAGTTTCAGTTAACCCCTATGAGTACACTCATTGAAGGTGATTTAAAGCTATTGCTCGAGATCGTTCATGAACTTCATGAGGTTCCGTTTCTGAAAGGTTTGCAGAGAGTTTGTACGAATGTTCGAATTGATGATCGACGCGACAAAGAAAATACGATGGAGCGGAAATTACAGTCGGTGCAGTCAAAATTATAGTAATAATCTTAGGGTTTCATTAAATATCTTATTAGTTATATGTAATAATATTATGTAAACTGAAAAATGTACTATGAGATACAGAATAATGGGAGGGAGTGCAATACCATGGATTTTGAAACGGTCATGCAGGAACTGGAAACGCTTGGCAAAGAGCGAACGAAAAAAATTTACATAAGCAATGGTGCTCATGAGCCACTTTTTGGCGTGGCAACGGGGGCAATGAAACCACTAGCGAAAAAAATCAAAAATAATCAGCCATTGGCTGACCAATTATATGCTACAGGGAACTACGATGCCATGTATTTTGCGGGTGTAATCGCGGATCCAAAGATCATGACAGAGGCAGATTTTGAGCATTGGATGGATGGAGCCTATTTTTATATGCTTTCCGATTATGTGGTTGCTGTCACATTGGCAGAAACCGATATAGCACAAGAAGTTGCTGATAAATGGATTGCAAGCGGTGAAGAACTGAGGATGTCGGCAGGATGGAGCTGTTATTGCTGGCTTTTAGGTAATCAACCGGATCATGAATTTAGCGCTGACAAGCTTGCTACTATGCTTGATCAGGTAGAAAATACCATTCATCAGTCACCTGAAAGAACGAAATCCGCTATGAATAATTTTATGTACACCGTCGCCATTTCCTACTTGCCGCTCCATGAAAAGGCGGTTGAAACCGCTAAGGCAGTTGGTCCAGTCGAAATGAAGCGGGGGAAGAAAAAAAGCAGTATCTTGCTAGCTTCTGAAAATATCCAAAAGGAATTAGATAGAGGGAAGCTTGGTTTTAAACGCAAATATGTAAGGTGTTAGTATTGTTATAGTCGAAACACATAAATGGGAACAAGATTTTAAAACATCAAAATGATTGTAAAAAGAGCCATAATGAGCAAGTAGTACTAAAAACTTGCATATGTTAGGCTCTTTCCTTTGTTTAGTATGGATTTCCATATTATTCAAAGCTCTATTTATTAATAATAATGGATAATTTGTAGTTTACCTATTTGTTTAAGCCTATCAAAAATTCATCTAATACCTCATTGGATGGAAATTTACATTCTAAGAGATAACAGCTATCGCCGCCAATTTTGTAGTTGTTAATTACGTATGGTTCTTGTGTTTTAATGAAAGATAAATAAGGATCATGGTGAGTGCTTTTGGTGTAGATGTTAATCATAGCGTGAACAACATAACCCAATTTATTTTGATTGATATTAATGGTATACCCTTCTATTATTCCGCTATCCTCTAACTTTGCCACTCTTGCTGAAGTTGCTTGACCAGTCAAATGGACTTTCTCACCTAACTCCTTCTTCGTGATACGACTATTCTTAGATAGTTCCTCCAATATACGCATATCGGTATGATCTAACATTGAATCAACTCCTTCATTAATCAAGTAAAACTGACCAAAGACTTGATTTAATCTATGTGACTGTTTATTGAGATAGTATAAACTACATCTAGATGATAGAAAAGGAATTTGAAAACATGAATATACAACTAATTCGAAATGCTACACTTGTTGTTCAATATGCAGAGAAAAAGTTCATAATAGATCCATTTTTAGCAGAGAAGGGGACGTATCCACCATTTCCAAATTCATTAAGACAAGATCAGAATAACCCTTTAGTTAGCTTACCATCTACGATTGACAGTATTAGTAAGGATACAGATGCTGTCATTGTCACTCATCTACATTTAGACCACTGGGATGATGCTGCCAAAGATATTTTGCCAAAAGATATAAAAATGTTTGTGCAGAATGATAAGGATGCGAATGCAATTCGAAACGATGGTTTCCAAAATGTAGAGGTTTTACAAGAAGATACATTATTTGAAGATATCCAGTTGACGAAAACAAAAGGCGAGCATGGAAAAGGCGAAATGGTAAAATTTGCTGGTGATGTGTGTGGCGTTGTCCTCAAACATCCCAATGAAAAAACATTATATGTTGCTGGAGATACAGTTTGGTATGATGCGGTTCAAGAGGTGATTGAAACACACAAACCAGAAATTATTGTTGTAAATGGGGGAGACAATCAATTCCTACAAGGCGGCTCTCTTGTGATGGGGAAAGAGGATATCTATGAAGTCTATAAGACTGCTCCTAATGCAAAAATTATATCTGTTCATATGGAAGCTGTAAATCATTGGACATTGTCAAGAGAGGAATTAAGAACCTTTAGTATAGAAAAAGGGATATCTTCGAATATTTTAGTTCCTGTTGATGGGGAATCATACCCAATTTAAGTTAAGTGATGGACAATTTTGCTAAACCAATACACATACTTCAAGAACACTTCCACAGCAAAGAATCAAATTGTGTGTAAAATACACGCTAAACTCTTATACTATTATGAGAATCACAAATTGGAGGGAACAAGTATGCATATTGAAATGTGGACTGATTTTGCTTGACCATTTTGCTATATTGGCAAAAGGCGTCTGGAGGACGCCATTAAACAGATTGACCATCCCATTGAAGTGACATATCGATGCTACGAATTGGATCCATCAATGGGACGTGATATTCAAGAAAACATTTATGAAGGATTAGCCAAGAAATATGGCATGAGTATAGAGCAAGCAAAGGCAAACACACAAAGAGTGGTACAAATGGCAAAGGAAGTTGGATTGGATTATCATATGGATACCCTAATCCAAACGAACACTTTTGATGCTCATCGTCTAACCATGTATGCGAAAAGCCAGGGACTCATGAAAGAGATGACAGAACGAATTTTACAAGCGTATTTTACCGAATCGAAACATATTGGAGACCATGAAACCTTAACGGAGTTGGCGGTTGAAGTAGGGTTGAAACGGGATGATGTGGCTAAAATGCTCGCAAGTGATGAAATGACGGACGTTGTACGTGCAGATGAGCAAACAGCTAAACAATATGGCGTTACTGGTGTCCCATTTTTTCTTATTAATAAAAAATATGCCCTTACAGGTGCTCAGCCAGCCGAGACGTTTGTCCAGGCATTGAGAAAAGTGATTGCAGAGGATGAAATCACCGTTTTAAACAGCCAAGAAGCTCTAAATTGTGATGATGATGGCTGTGAAATACCTGAAAAGTAATTGGCAGGTTGGCTAGGTAATCCACAATCACTTTGAATCCAAGAGTATATTGATTAATGGTAAAGCCCCAAATTTCAAATTTAGAAATTTGGGGCTTATTTGTAAGCAGGCCACACTTTTGTATTTTATGTATGATTACTTTAAAGTTCCTTTTTACATTTTACCATTATAAAATTTATCGAAGGTTTATTTTCCATGTTCTTATTTGGTTCGTCAATTTCTGAAAACTCTACCAGTCCATATCTCTCAAAGTCTTGTTTTATGGAGTCAGAATCATAAAAAAACATTTTCACGCCTTCCATAATCTCAAAGTAGTCTTTGTCCAGTTGTTTGCCTTTTCCAAACATCGGAGCTTTTTTTGAAACAGTTGTAAAAATCATATATCCATTTGGCTTTAACTGATTATAGCAATCTTTAATGAACTTCTCTCTGTCAGATTTATTCAATAAGTGAAGAAGTGCATAGGAAAAGATACCGTCATAAAGTTTGTTGTCAAAAGGCATATCTGTTACCGAACCATTAAAAATACCAATATCAAGCCCGTTTTGTCTCGCCATTTCAATCGCTGTTTTTGAAATTTCAATGCCTGTTACATTTATTCCATTGTCCAAAAATATCTTTGCATTTCTACCATATCCAATACCTGGTATCAGTATGTCCTTGACATTCCTTTCAATGAAAAAGTCCTTTGTCAAGATTGCGGAGTCTGACGGTTCAAATCCCCACATCGTTTGTTTTTCTATAAAACTTGATTCCCAAAATTCCATGCTATTTTTATCTCCTTTCGCTTTTATTTAAATGGGATATGCAAGCTTGATACCAAGCTTGCATATCCTTAAACTCCAATAATTAAAATTCCCCAATCACAGTTCTTCTAAATTATATACAAGTAGGGTTAACGTGAAATCGCACTTTTAAATAGTTCCTTAAATTTCTCCTTATCTTCTGCAGTAAATGGTTTTGGCCCCTTTGTACGCTTTCCGCCTTTTCGCGCCATAGCGCTTAAATAACGTGTTTGTAATAGCTGGTCAATGTTATCATTTGTATAGGTATATCCAGTATGGTGAAGAACCGTACATCCTTTTGCTAAACCTAGCGATGCAAGGCCATAATCTTGCGTGACGATGATATCTCCTTTTGCCGCTAATTTCATAATTCGATAATCCGCAGCATCAGCCCCAGAATCAACATAAATGGTTTCTACGCCTGGTGGTTGTTCAGCACTCGAAAAATGAGAAAAGCTGGTTACAAGGATAACAGGAATAGTAGATTTCGTACCTTCAGAGATAATAATATCTTTTACTGGACAAGCATCAGCATCAACATAAATTTTCATCATATTTCTCCCGTAAATAAGTTTGAGTTGAGTTTAATGTCAGATGTACCTTTTGTCAAACCATACAGATACATGAGCATTAATATGTATCTGGCAAATCGTCAATGATACAATCAAATTTCTGTAACTTTTTTTAAGGTAAAACGATTAATAGATGAATAATTCAATCTAAGGGGGGAAAAGATTGTTTGATTTAGAGAATTTGGAAGAAAGAATCAGCGAAATTTATCATCGTCATTATTTAGATGTTTATAGATTCCTTATTTGTTTTTCGGGGAATCAAGATGAAGCGGAGGATATGACTCAAGAAGTATTTATTCGTGTACTGAAAAACATATCAACCTTTAATGGTACTAGTAATCTCAAAACTTGGATTTTTTCAATCGCCAAACATGTGGCAATTGACCATTATAGAAAGAAGAGGTTTTCCTCTATTTTTAAAGAGGGATTTTTCAAGCATATCGTTTCAAAGGAAAAAGGACCAACTGAATTAGTTGAACTCAGTGAAATGCAACAGCTCGTGCAAGAAGCAATCTCAAAATTAAAACCCACCTATAGAACAGTCGTTTTGCTTAGAGGAATAAATGGATTTTCAATAAAAGAAACAGCTGAAATCCTCAATTGCAGTGATTCCAAGGTCAAAGTAGATTATCACAGAGCATTAAAAGACCTAAAAAAGAAATTGAATATAGATGTAGAGGAGGTAATTGGAAATGCAAACTGATAAAGATTTGTTCAACCTAATTAAAGAATCGTATCCTTTACAGCCAAGGAAGGAGTTTGTTTCATCAACTGAAGTTAAACTTAGACAACGTGCACAGAAAATGACTAAAAAGCACATGATGAAACGGTTATCGTTTGTATCCAGTGGATTACTATTGTGTGTCCTTGCCTTTTCATGGTTTTTCTTTTTTAGTGGAAAGGATATTGTTTTAGATACTCTCACTTCACTGGGAGAAAAGGAAACGAAAACTCAAGATGAAAATATACCGACAATTGAAGCTGTATTAGAGAATACTCTTACAGGACCAAGTGATGAATTGAATCAAATATTGAATGAGACGGAATGGATTGAACCTTTACGGCAATATGAAGAAACTCGATATAAAGAATATTTTGCCGATGATACTTCCTACCAAGATTTCGTTAATAGTTATGGTTCAGTATTAATGATTGAACCGATGAGAAGCCATTACACATTAAAGGTGAAAAAGATTGAATACGAAAAAATAGATTCCAAAGATATGGTTTATAATTTTTCAGTAGAATTACAGTACCAAAAAGAAGGCAGTGAATTATCTGAAGTTGCAACGGTGAATGGTCAAGCGAATTTAACTGAAGAACATAAAATAGAAGGTATGATTATTCGCTATGAAAAACTATGGGGAACCTGGTTTAATGAATGAATAACTTAACCAATATTTGCATTAGTAAAAACGTTCAGAATTTAATCTGAACGTTTTTACTTTCCATTTTATATTACCTGATTGTTTTCTTTATTTTTCTTTTTCACGATTGTGACTTTCATCCAGTATCCCTTTTGTTGATTGTTTAAATTCTCTTAGTGTTGAGCCGAATGCTCTTCCGATTTCTGGTAACTTGGAAGGACCAAAAATAATAAGGGCGAGCGTTACAATTAGTATTAAACCTGGTATTCCAATATTTTGAAGCATAGTTTCCCTCCTCTTTGAATCACATTTTTACAATAGATTCTGCAATAAACTCGTTTAGTTCCATTTTTAATTGACATTGTTACAACTAAAATTTTACAAAAAAAGCTGTAAAATACATGATTAATATTCCGAGTGTAAATCCCGCAAAATTCATCCACGATACGAAAGGTTCATTATTCTTTTTGTGATCTTCTATAAGCATTTTGGAAATAACGAAGATAACCTGTAATATAGCACCTGCACCAATACCTAAAAATACTGCACCCCATATTGGTGAGAAGATAAATCCTCCGAACCAAGTTCCCAAAATCGCAGGGGCACCTGCAATAGTTCCTAATAACACAAATTGGCTTATCTTTGGCTTAGTTGTTAACAATGGTGCAGCAATCCCAATCCCCTCCGTGATATTATGCAGGGTAAAACCGATGATTAAAAACGTACCTAACGCGACTTCACCAAGTGCAAAAGAAGAACCAATCGCCAATCCTTCACCAAAATTATGAAGTCCAATCCCTGTTGCCATCAATAATGCAATTCCTAGTGGTGAGTACCCATTGCGTTTTTGCCTTTTTTGTTGGTACTGGTCAAATCCAATCAATAGGAGAAAAGAAAGGACGGTGCTAATAATTACTACCATGTTTCCTTGAAATACAGAGGGTGCTTCAGCTCCAATTTCAAATCCATCAAATAACGTCCCAAAAAATAAGAATAGTAGGAGACCAACAGTAAGTGCAAGGATCGCATTAATCCAACTTTTCTTCATACGTTTCATAAATGGATACCATAATAGACCTAATGTAATGGGAACAATGCCTACATAAAATCCAATAAATCCGTAATTCAATACATTTTCCCATGAAAATTCAGGAGTTAAGGTGGCTACATCAATTGTTGCTTCCGTTATAATTCCATTTTCAGATAGTAATAGAATGGTATGGGGGTCACCTTCAACCCATGGATAATTAATAGTTACCTTAGCATCATCGAACCGATTAAGAGTAGAATCTGGGGTCATGGAAAAAGTCCATACAGAATCATCAACAATCACTTGAGATATGGTCAATGTGTCTGGTCCTGTATTACTTACATTAAGCTCAAATCCTGATGGAACAATTTTTATTTGTTCAACGTTTAACACTTCAATTGGAGCAGCAGGATCCCGTTCTACGCCAGCCCCATTTTTAAATACCCATCCTAACACCAGCAGTAACAGAACTAGAGGAATTAGAAAGGTAATCAGCCATTTTACTTTCATAATCATTTACACTCCTTTCTATTCAACTTCAAAAAATCCCATCCAGCCCAGCTCCGCAAATTCACTTACATGAGCGTGAAACATATATCTCCCCTTGTATGGAAAACGAACCTCAAGAATCCCGCGTTCTCCTTGGCATTGCATAATAGTATCGGTAAATTGAGAGGGGTTATCATTTCTACCTGTTGGAATATAGGTGAAATAGTTAGCGTGTAAATGAAATGAGTTTAGTAAGTCAAACTCTGTTAAATTGCTCAAATAAATACGGACAAGCTCATCCTTCTTGATTTTAATGGGATGATTCATAAACGCAAATGCGTAGCCATTTACCGTATAAAATTCATTTGCACCGTCCAAATCCAAATCAAATGCATTCATAACCATATTCATTTCCAAAGCTGGTTCCCTTGGTGTTTTTGGATCAATTATAAAATTTCCGTATAAACCTTTATGAATATGTCGGGCCAACGGTAATACATGGCAATGATAAATTTGTAAACCATACGGCTTTGCTTCAAATTCATAGGTGAAGGATTGACCTGGAGCAATAGCTTCTAACCCATCCATCTCAGGCGGGTGAATCCCATGAAAATGAATAGAGTGAGGGTGGCTGCCCTGATTAACAAAATGAAACCTTAAAAGGTCCCCTTCGGTACAACGAAAGGTTGGTCCTGGAATCGTTCCATTGTAGGTCCATCCTGGAAACTTAATTCCTTTTGCAATTTCAATTTCCTTATCAATTGCGACAACTTCATATTCTCGTAAAGTCTTACCATCTGGAAGTTTTGTCACTTTTCCATAATCAAATTCGGTTAAGAGACGTTCAGCCATTTTATAACCTTCTGTTTTTTCCGAATCATGCATAGTAGTGTGATTTGTGGAATGACTACTGTGACTCGATGTATGACTGTCTGCATGAACCACATTAGAGAATGGTGCAACTTTATTTAAATAAATACTTCCTGCTATCCCCAATGCCCCAGTGGTTCCAATCTTTAAAATATCTCGCCTAGAAATTTTTTTGTCTGCCATTCTTTGACCTCCTCTTAAAAAGTTTCCCTGATGCAATTTTATTTGTATATGCCAATACTCTATGCCACGGACAATCTTTTTGTCAATCACCAAATGATGATTTTTTATAAAAACATTCAAATAATTGTTTGACCGTTAAAATGGTTATTGTATATACTAATAATCAAATGAAGGTTTGAATGAGGAGGAGTAATCTTTTGAAACATGAAGATGTTTGTGAAGTAACCTGCGTGGATGAAGATAAAGTAAATCGTGTAAAAGAGGTTATTTCTCAGAGAGATACCATGTCTGTTGCCCAAATATTTAAAGCGTTGTCTGACGACACTAGAATTAAGATCGCTTACGCTTTAAGTGAGGAAGATGAATTGTGCGTATGTGACGTAGCGAATATTGTAGGAAGTACAACAGCTACTGCATCCCATCATTTACGACTTCTTCGGAATTTGGGATTAGCAAAATATCGTAAGGAAGGCAAATTAGTGTTTTATTCTTTAGATGATGATCACGTAAGACAACTAATTCAAATAGCCTTTACGCATCAATTGGAGGGGAAAACACATGAGTAATACTGGATTGGAAAAAACAAATGACAAAACCGTATACCGAGTGCAAGGATTCACCTGAGCGGGGTGTGCGACAAAGTTCGAAAAGAACGTAAAACACCTGGATGGTGTTTCTGATGCAAGTGTAAACTTTGGTGCTGCAAAACTTACGGTATATGGTAATACAACAATTGAAGAACTTGAAAAAGCTGGTGCGTTTGAAAACATAAAACTTGTTCCTGAAAAACAAAAAATAGTAGAGAAAAAGGTGCCGTTCCTACAAAAACACTCAACTGTTATTGCTTCATTTGTTTTCTTACTTATTGGATGGTTTTCGGGGCAATTAAATGGGGAAGAGAGTACCTCATCGATTTTAGCTTATGGGGCTTCTATGGTAGTCGGTGGTTACCGACTTTTTAGTACAGGATTAAAAAATTTATTCCGTTTAGACTTTGATATGAAAACTTTAATGACTATTGCTGTCATTGGTGCTGCATTTATCGGTGAATGGGGTGAAGGATCAACCGTTGTTATCCTGTTTGCGATAAGCGAAGCACTTGAATCCTATTCAATGGATAAGGCACGTCAATCCATACGTTCTTTGATGGATATTGCACCAAAGGAAGCACTAATTCGAAGAGGAAATAAAGAGTTAACGGTAGAAGTTGACGATATTCAAATCGGCGACATTATGATTATAAAACCAAGCCAAAAAATTGCAATGGACGGGATTGTCATCAAAGGATTATCATCCGTTAATCAGGCTACCATTACGGGTGAATCCGTTCCTATGGCAAAAAACGTTGATGACGAAGTATTTGCTGGAACATTAAATGAAGAAGGTTTACTTGAAGTTAAAGTAACCAAACATGTTGACGACACAACGATTGCAAAGATTATTCATTTGGTCGAGGAAGCCCAAGCAGAAAAAGCACCTTCTCAGGCATTTGTGGATCGATTTGCAAAGTATTACACACCGATCATTATGCTTATCGCATTAGGTGTCGCTGTTGTACCACCGTTATTATTTGGTGGCGATTGGGACAAATGGATTTATCAAGGTTTGGCCGCTCTTGTGGTTGGATGTCCATGTGCGTTAGTTATTTCAACACCAGTTGCAATTGTAACAGCAATAGGTAATGCTGCTCGAAATGGTGTTCTAATAAAAGGTGGAATTCACTTAGAAGAAATGGGAGCAATTAAGGCTATTGCCTTCGATAAAACAGGTACCTTAACGTACGGTGTTCCCGTTGTAACGGACTACATTCCACAACCAGGTACAGATTCTGATGAACTTCTTACGATTATTGCTGCATTAGAAAATGGTTCCCAGCATCCATTAGCTTCAGCGATCATGAAGAAAGCGGAACAGGATCATTTACCTTACAAGGATCTTACCATCGAGGAGTTTTCTTCGATTACAGGTAAAGGCATAAAAGGCAAAGTCAACGAAAAAATGTATTATATAGGCAGTCCTAATTTATTTGATGAAATCTTAATAGATGGAGTTCCATTAGACCTTAAAGGCGACATTTCCGAATTACAAAATCAAGGAAAAACTGTTATGGTTGCGGGGACAGAAACAGAGATATTGGGACTACTTGCTGTTGCTGATGAAGTAAGAGGAAATAGTAAATCAGTCATTCAAAAACTCCACTCGATTGGCATTAAAGAAACCATTATGTTAACGGGGGATAATTCAGGAACTGCCAATGCAATTGGAAATCAAGTAGGGGTATCTAACATAAAGGCAGAACTATTGCCTCAAGACAAATTAGCCTTCATTAAAGAACTAAGAAATAAATATGACCGTGTTGCAATGGTCGGAGATGGTGTGAATGATGCGCCAGCATTGGCTGCTTCTACAGTTGGGATAGCCATGGGCGGTGCTGGAACAGATACTGCACTTGAGACGGCGGATATTGCTTTAATGGCCGATGATTTAGGAAAACTTCCTTTCACCGTAAAGCTAAGTAGAAAAGCCTTAGCTATCATTAAACAGAACATCACGTTTTCATTAGGTATCAAACTTGTTGCATTACTATTAGTAATACCGGGTTGGTTAACTCTTTGGATTGCAATATTTGCCGATATGGGTGCAACGCTTATTGTCACTTTAAATGGTTTAAGGCTTCTCAGGGTAAAAGACAAATAAGAAGAGGCTTCCCACATAATTGGGAAGCCTTTTTTAGTTGAAAAGGGGGAAATTATATATGATTTATGACGTTATTGTTATAGGAGGAGGTCAAGCAGGACTTTCCATAGGGTATTATTTAAAACAAACAAACTTATCATTTCTTATTTTAGATAGGGAAAGTGCTGTTGGTGCTAGTTGGAAAAATAGGTATGATTCTTTAACCCTGTTTACTCCACGCTCTTATTGTTATCTACCAGGATTATCATTAAAAGGAGATGAGAAAAAGTACCCATCTAAAGACGAAATTTCAGATTATTTATCATTGTATGCCAATACTTTTTCGCTACCTATTCAACTTAATACCTCAGTTTTGAATTTGGACAAAAAAGACCATTTTATTTTGAACACTACACAAGGTGAGTATCATTGTAAAAATGTAATCGTAGCAACAGGTCCTTTCCAAAAACCATTCATCCCAGAATTTTCACAACTTCTTTCAGAAAATATCCTTCAATTGCATTCATCAAAATATAGAAATCCCAACCAATTAAAGCAAGGTGACACACTCGTCGTTGGAGGGGGGAACTCAGGTGCTCAAATTGCTTCTGAAATATCAATGGAAAGAAAGGTGTATTTGTCTGTAGGACAGAAACTAAAATTCCTGCCACAGGATATAGCGAACAAAAGTATATTTTGGTGGTTTGATAAAATAGGAGTTTTAAAGGTTAATGTTCATAGCAAAGTCGGTCAATTTATAAAGAATAAATCCGACCCTATCTTTGGATTCGTGCTTAAATCTCAACTCAATGAGGGAAAGGTGATACTAAAGCCTAGAGCAACATCAGCTAGTAAAAATGATGTATTCTTTCATGACAATACGAGCTTAAGAGTGTCGAATGTCATTTGGTCCACTGGATTCAAATCAGATTATAGTTGGATAAAAATACCCACCGAATTAAATGAAAAAGGGCTCCCAATACATCAAAGAGGGACCACTTCAATTAATGGATTATACTTTTTAGGTTTACCTTGGCAATATCGAAGGGGATCAGCGTTACTTCAAGGAGTAGGAACAGATGCAAAATATATAGTTGAAAAATTATTAAGAAATGAATAATGGGTTCC
Organism: Neobacillus sp. CF12; assembly: GCF_030348765.1. Classification (GTDB taxonomy): domain Bacteria; phylum Bacillota; class Bacilli; order Bacillales; family Cytobacillaceae; genus Neobacillus. The sequence goes on from NZ_JAUCEU010000007.1 coordinate 259,648, forward strand.
AATCCCTTGTCTTGTAAAAGTCATGGGAAACTTAGATACGAATATAATGTACAAACGTATTATTGGAGGCATACTATGGCAGAGGTAATTGAAGCCAGTTTATATATATTCATTTTTATCTTTTTCGGTATGGTTTCAGGTGGAGTCGCTGTTACGATAATCAGTAAAGTGTTTCATAAGGATACCTTGTACCTTAATGTATTTTGCGGAGGAATTTTAGCGGGAATAGTAGGATTTGATTTAGTCCCAGAATTAATGAGTCATTACCGACCATTGGGGATAATGGCTGGAATATCTCTAGGGATTTTATTTATGCTTCTTATGGATCGATTTTTACATAACTCAAGCCTTACCATATTTGAACATCCTGAAACGATCATGTTGTTATTTCTGGCATTATTATTTCATAGTATCCCTTCAGGAATAGCTTTGGGCATTGACTTTCAGGCTGGACATTTACATGAGTCCGTATTATTAGGAGCAATATTGATTCATCATATCCCAGAAGGAATGGTCATGATGGTTTCCGTTTTGTATTCCAATATGAAGTTGAAATCCTTTTGGATATTTTGTTTTGTACTATCACTTGCAGTTGGAGTAAATACTTTTCTAGGAATTATATTAGACTTTCAGTCTATAAAACTGCGTACCATGTTTATGGGAATAGCTGTTGGGACGTTAGGGTATGTCACTTTTTATGAATTGTTGTGGAAGGGAATAAAGCGACATTTGGCCTTAAAGATGATTTTGGCGGCAATATTAGGTTTCTTAATAATAAGATTTTACCTATCAATCACTTCATTTTTTCATTAGTACAGAACATTTAATGACGATTCCACTAAGAACGTGGATTTTATTCTGCCTTTATTGAATAAGTACAACACGAAAGTTACTTTTTTTCTTTATTGGAAATAATATTGAACATTACCCAAATGAAGCATGAACTTCAGGAATTATGATAAAAAAGGTTGGAAAATAACTCGAAAAATAATGATAAATTTTCCAATAAAAAGATGAACCTAATGTTATAATTAGTGTAAAATTACACTAAATTATAAGAAAAGGGGAGAGAGAATATGTTTAAACAATTTTACATTTATCTGGTTTTATTCGCTACTCTTATGATGACAATTGGTGGTGCGGTGAGTATTTTTATGACAGCTGCTGACATTATAAGTCCGACCACTTATATGGAAGTTAATGTAGCAAAAAATCAATTAATTAAAAGTTTCGGTTTTATCGTTATTCCTTTCCCTATCTTTTTGTATTTCAACCGTTTAAGAAAAAAGCTAGAATAAGAGAAAGCCTGTGTCATTTATAAGCTAGGTCTCATCTTCCAACTTTCTCATTTATTGTTACCACAGCTTGGTGATGCTTGGAGGATAATATGTCCTTCCTCTTCTAGAGAGTGAGGGGATTTTTATATCCACATAACACTAATTGTGTATAGTATAATAAAATTAACATTATTTTAAATTTTATAACAACTTGATAAGGGAGGTATTAATGTCAATCATCGGTTACCTATTTTGGGGATTATTATTAGCACTTGTATTGTTCGGTGTATTATTCGATAAACTATTTCCAAACAAAGTGAAATTTAAAGATCCAGTATACGACAAATCTACTAATCAACAATTAAACGAAAATGTTTCTTTGAACACCAAGAGTACCAATGAAATAGGTGGAACTTTTTTACCCTAATTATTTGGAGGTTGAAATTTCACTTTAAAAAATCTCCTCGACCATGAATCGGATTAAAATATAAATAGGAAAAATGTCCATCAAATTATTCGATGGACTCTTTTTTTTGAGGCAATATGCCCTTTTTAAATACGAACAATGGTATTTATAGAATTAATAAAAGCCAAAACTAAATAAATTGACCATAAATAGGGGTATTTCCGTATGAAAAATAAAATGATAGCTACAGTTATTTTAATAGTGGCAGTTATATTCATTGCCATATTTTTTTTCGAACAGCATCCAGAATTAACTTCACCATGGGTGAATCAACCAACTAAAGAGCAAGATACACAAGAATCTGCACCAATACCACTTTCCCCGTTACAGCCAATCTATGTGGAAGATCCTAGTGGATACTCGCTGCAAAACAATCAATTACAGGTCACTTTCAATAAAGGAAGCGATTGGGCCGTAGTACCTGTTGAAAAAGAGAAATTATTTGATGGAGAGTACAATGGGGACAAGGAAGAGCTGATTAAGAATAGTTTCATACTTACCAAAAATCGTGCAACATTCATATATGCTGAGGGGGACAGCATCAAATTAATTTCTTCCCTAGACCGAGGAAAAACTTGGGAAGACAGTGTTGTTACCGCTCAATATCCGCCCATCCGGTTCCGAAAGGTTGGATTTTTAAATGAAAGGTTTGGTTATGTCATCCTTTCAGGCGATCGAACGATGTCTCAAGAATGGACGACCGTTTATCTTACGCATAATGGCGGTAAGCAATGGAAAGAGACTACTCATTCTAATGTTACAAGATTAATATACGATGGAGGTTTTGTTGATGAAAACACAGGATTCCTCTCTTTTGGAATTCTTAATCCTGTCGAGCCAGATTTTTACGTCACCCAAGATAGTGGCAACTCCTGGAGTAAAGCAAACATTATCATTCCAGAACAGTATCGAGAAATCTTTGTGATGGCGGAAGTCCCTTTCAAAGAAGACGATCATTTGGCAGTTCATCTCAATCAAGGTCCTAATAGGGACTATCAAGGTGGGAAGGTAAAGGGAAAATTTATTTCAATCGATAAAGGTCTAACGTGGGCGTTTTCCATGGAAGTACTGCCAACTGAAGTTAATTAATCGATTTCCACCCAATATGACAAAAATGTCACTTTAGATGTTGTTAAATCGATGGTTACAGGGAAAATTAGCACGTATAGTATGGAGGTGAAGGAGGACGAACAAATGACTAAAATTATACAAACAAAGAACTTAATGAAATCTTACGGAAAAACACAAGTTTTAAAAAATATTGATTTGACCATTGAACAAGGGGAATTTACCGCGATTATGGGTCCATCGGGTTCTGGGAAAACAACTTTAATGAATACCCTTTCAACGATTGACAGTTTTAACGGCGGGGAGGTTTGGATTGAGGAGAAGTCACTGTTAGAAATGAAAAAGAAGGAATTAAGAGAATTCCGCCAAAAACGAATGGGTTTTATTTTTCAAGATTACAACTTACTAGACACCTTGACCGTGAAAGAAAATATTCTGCTGCCACTCTCGTTGCAAAAAACACCTGTCGAGGAAATGGAGCAGCGTTTAACGAAATTGGTGGATGCGTTACATATTGAATCGATTTTACAACAGTATCCGTCCGAAATTTCCGGCGGTCAAAAACAGAGAACAGCTGCTGCAAGGGCGATTATTACAAATCCTGCGATAGTGTTTGCGGATGAGCCTACTGGTTCCCTAGATTCCCGATCTGCTACTCAGTTGTTAGAACAAATTCAATTTCTCAATCAAACCTTTAAGACAACGGTATTAATGATCACCCACGACCCCTATGCAGCGAGCTACTGTCAGAGGGTCATTTTTCTCCGTGATGGAAAAATCGTCAATGAAATGTTTAAAGGGGAGCAAACGGAAAAAGAATTCTTTGACAAAATCCTGACGATTCAAAGTGCATTAGGAAGTGACCGGCGATGAATATTGTGGATTTATCATGGAGAAATATGAAGCGGAATTTCCGTCTTTATACCATCTATTTCATTTCCATGCTGGTTGGTGTTGTCATTTACTTTACTTTTTCTGGGTTAATGTTTAACGAGGACGTTGTGGCAGCGATACAAAATAAAGAGAACTACAAAACCGTTATTTTCATTGCTTCGATGATCGTGTTTTTGTTTATTGTGTTTTTTATTTTGTATGCGAACTCCTTTTTTATGAAGCAGCGGAAAAAAGAATTTGGTATGTACCTACTATACGGGATGAAAGAAAGACAAGTTGCTTCAATGGTCTTTTTTGAAACGTTATTTCTAAGTACAATTGCTGTATCCGGGGGTATTTTAATTGGTGGATTCCTATCGAAATTCTTCGGTGCCGTTTTAATGAACTTAATGCATTACCAAGACGACATTTCATTTGCTTTTCCACTTGAATCAATCATCTCAACGATTCTGCTCTTCGCTTTATTAATCGTTATTATTACGATCCAAAGTTATCTAAATGTCCGGCGTGTGCAGATAGTTGAATTGTTTCATGCCAAAGAAAAAATGGACAAACCGTTGAAATTTTCCACTGGATTGGCGATTTTATCGATCGTTTTGATTGTAGGGGCCTATTATACAATTATGCAATCAGGAGATACGGATATATGGAAGGATCATTTTAAAGAGACATTGATTGCTACAACACTAGCATTGATAGTAGGAACGTACTTATTTTTTCGCCAGTTTTCAGGCTGGATTTTACAAAAAATGAGCCAAAGTAAAAATTATTATAATGGGAACAATTTGTTATGGATTTCGTCTCTACGGTTTTCTATACGAGGGAATACCATCAACTTTACTTTTAATTCATTAATTAGTGCTGTTGTCATCTTTGCTGTTGGATTTATTGCTGTAGATTATGCCGTGAAGGCAGACGTTGTCAAAAAAGAATTTCCAAACCATCTTGCCTATTCATCGGTGGATGATCAATCACAAAAACAGATTGAACAAATATTGAATGAGTCACATCCGATTATTGACCATGAAACTATTACTGGAATTCAGACAGAAAAAATCCCAAATAGAAAAACGTATTTTAACTATCCCGAATATTACACGGAGGAGTTTACTCTTTTCCCTGAGTCACAGCTAAATGCGATTGTTTATTTACGTGATGAGGGTGAAAAAGTAGATTTAGAAGGGGAAGAAGCCATTATCTTAACAAGAGGAGTAGATGAACCTTTTAAATTTAAAAGCTCTCAACCAGAAATTACCGTTTTAGAAGACAATACCTTTCGTGTAGTCGAAAAGATTCGATACCCATTGTTAAGTATTCCGACGAGTCCTGGGGGAGATACCGACACTCAACCTTCTGTACTCGTTATTTCAGACGAAGCTTTTGGGCAGTTAAAAGAAAATCATCCCCTTTCTTCCTATGAAATTTATCAAATCGAGGATCCGAAAACATCCAATGACATGTCACGAAAAATTTACGATATTGTGATGAAAACAGAAGGGGCCTATTATTCAGCCTATGTTGATCAATATTCCCTTAATACGGAATCGTCTTCATTAGTATTGTTTTCTGTTGCGTTCTATGGCGTGATTGCACTGTTTGCGTTAGGAAGCGTTATTTATTTTAAACAACTTCGCGAAGCTACCGAGGAGCAAGAGCATTACGCCATTCTACGAAAAATGGGTGTTGGCGATCATGAACTAAAAAGGATTATTCGGAAACAATTGCTGTTCGTATTTTTACCGCCACTCATCCTTGGATTGGTGCACAGTTGGTTTCTTTTATACTACACTGTTATTTTAGTGATAAAAGATTTACCTTCGTTAACGACAATAATTTTTTCTGTGATGGGTTTGTACGTCTTAACGTACCTAATCTTTTACCTATCATCGACATCGATTTACTACAAAATTATAAATGAAAAAAACACACGTTAAGTTTTACTCATCGTGTGTTTTTTGTATTCTTAAATAGTGGTCGCTATCAAGAGGAAAGTGCACACTAAATTGGGTGAACGTTCCCACTTCTGATGTACAACGAATGTAATGTCCTAATTTGTTACATAATTGTTGGGCCAAATATAACCCCATTCCGGTTGACTTCGCATGATTGCGTCCCGTTTCTCCGGTAAAGCCTCGATTAAAAATACGCGGAAGGTCTTTTTGACTGATACCAATTCCATTGTCGCGAATTCGCAACTGTTTTTCATTTGATGTATTAACAGCTGAAATGATAATTTCCCCGCCAGGTTCTGTATATTTTAAACTATTGGTCATTAACTGGTTGATGATAAACTGCAGCCATTTCGGGTCACTTTGGACCTCGAATGAATTTGTCTGAATGTCAATGCGGATTTTTTTTGAAAAAAAGGTTTTTGAATGAGCCTTTATAATCTCTTTGGTAATCCTGATAACGTCACAATTTTGAATATCGTAATCCTGGTTAAAGCTATCGAGTTTGGCGTAATAGAGAGCTTGGTCAACATAATTTTCAATTTTCGTGATTTCTTCTCTTAAACTATTTATATCCATCTCGGTTTGCTGGAGTAAGCGAAGGACGGCAATCGGCGTTTTGATTTCATGGAACCAAGAAACGATAAAATCATAATGCTCATACTGCCTTTCTTGGATGATATTCATTTCACGGATATGCTGCTTTTTCAATTCTTCGATATAGGTTTTCGCGAATTCTCCTTCCAGCGTCAAACTTTCATATTGTTCACCAGACAGTTGACGGATTACTTGTACATTTTGCTGGTAGCGATAGAATAAAAATCCCAATAACACAACGAATGAGAGGGCAAAGGCATAAAAGAATGTCCCCCAAGCCCAGTTGCCATTGCTGTAGGTGAAAAATACTGCTGCCGAGATTAGAAAGGTGGTTAAATACAGATATATATAAGGCTTTTCATAAGTTAGAAAACGGAAGAAGGTCATTCGATCAAATACCCCATTCCTTTTCGGGTGCCAATGAAGTCCTCCAGTCCAAGTGCTGCAATTTTCCTGCGCATCCGGTTCACGTTCACGGTCAGTGTGTTATCATCGACAAACTGTTCTTCATTCCATAGTGCCTGCATTAAGTCCTCTCGCGAAACAATTTTTCCGATATTTCGCATCATTACTTGTAATAGGATGAATTCATTCCTGCTTAAATCATTGGTTTGACTCTTATATTCAATCGTTGAATTGGTTACATTTAATTTCAAGCCACGATGGTTGAATTGGAGACTCCCACCCTCTTGATAGGTATATTTCCGGCGGATAAGTGCACTGATTTTTGCGAGAAGGATATCCAAATCAAACGGCTTTTGGATAAAATCATCCCCACCCATATTGATCGCCATAATGATATCCATATTCTGATTTCGGGATGAAAGGAAGATAATTGGCACCTTAGAAACAGAGCGTATTTGCTGGCACCAGTAGTAGCCATCAAAAACAGGAAGATTGATATCGATAAGAACGAGGTGCGGATCTGTTTTCTCAAATTCCGTTAACACCTGGTCAAACTGGGTCACTTCTACCACATCATACTGCCATTTTTTCAATGTATCTCCGACAATCTTTCTTATTTTCTCATCGTCTTCAATGATCATTATTCTATACATAAAATCCCTCATTATTGATAATGTGTTCACTAGTTTTACTTTAACACAAATATGGGGGGATTATCATGTCATGTCGGGATTCACAGAACCTAGTAATAAAGATTCATTCGAACAAGATATATTGGTAATAATGCATCATGTAATCTTTTGTAATAATTTGAAAAGTCAGTATAAAGGCATCTTGTGATGCGACAGGCTGTAGGGATACGATTATAAGGAATACTTTTACAAATATTCCTTAATTAGTAATTTGTAAATTAGTGAAACTATTAACATATTGATAATTTGAATACAAGTTGCCTAATCCTACTTATCATTAGGCAATTAGTAGAATAAATCATAAAAGATAAATATAGGGGGTGATTAATAATAAATAGCTCTAGTTAAAAAATATTGACATCATGTTTCGGCATAATACTATTTTGGTAGGGGGAAAATCATGTTTAAAAAGTCTAAAACAATACTCGCTTCTTTATTAACACTAACCATGATGTCTGAAGTTGGTTCTTTAAGTCAACCTGTTAATGTTTATGCTGAGTCTAAAGTACATACAGCTTTATCAGCTCCAAGTGAAATTGACATCCCTGCTATAACCCAAACCTCTATTTCATTGAAATGGAACGAAGTTGATGGTGCACAAAGTTATAATATATATCGTACTAAATTGGGATATAAGGATTATAAATTAATTAGTAACGCACAAACTCCCAATTTTGTTGATGATACTGTTGAAAACGATTCCACTTATAAATATAAGGTTGCTGCATTAAATAATTCCGGAGAAGGGAAACAATCTGTTGAGGTGTTAGGTATGACAGAATGGTCTTTCCCAAAGCTGGTAAGTAAGATTGATATAAGTGCAGCGGGCACTGGAAATAGAATGCGAATCGGCGATATGAACGGAGACGGCCGCCAAGATATTTTAATGGTACAGCCTGCAAATGTAAGAGACGATGCTCGCAATCCGCGTTATGTAGGACATTTAGCCGCCTATGATATTGAAGGAAACTTATTGTGGCAGCAAGGAACAGTAGATCCGAAAGTTACAACTAGTGGGGCAGATGAGCCTGTTCAGATTTATGATATTGATGCAGATGGCGAAAATGAAATACTGACCGTTATGCAGATGGGTGAAGATACAGAAAAGTACTTTTACATTTTTGATGGAAAAACCGGTGAGATAGAGAAAAAACATGAACTTCCGAGTCAAAGAGCTCATGATGCCATTTTTATTGCTAATTTCTCTGGTAACCCAACTCCACAAGATATCTTATTGAAGGACAGATATTCAGACGTCTGGGCGATGGACAAGGATTTTAACCAACTATGGCATTATGAAGGAAAGACTGGACATGGCTTACTGCCGTTTGACTTTGATGGGGATGGAAGAGATGAGTTAGTGAACAACTATTCCTTAATTTCTCACGATGGCAAGGAACTATGGCGACATGATTTACCGGATCATGTAGATACCCACTGGGTAGCAGATATAAACGATGATGGAGAGAATGAAATCATTCTTGGTGGTTCCGATACGTTTGCCTTTGATGTTAATGGTAACCAACTATTTAGAAATCGTGATACAGTAGAACCACAACAGATACTTGTAGGTGATTACCGTATCGACTCTCCTGGCTTAGAACTTGCAGGATTAGATAGAATTAACAGAGGAAAACCAGGTCGTGATGGAATGTTCCTTTTTACCTCAGAAGGTAAAACTTTATATCAGGAGCAGCGGTCGATGGGAGATTGGGGAAGTATCGTACGTCCTCTTGACAACTGGACAGGAAGTTATACACCGCTCATCACTACATACAGAAGAGGTGTAGATGCAGAAAATCCAAATGGTGTGGTACCAAAGCTTTACGATGGATATTTTAATCCTATCGTTACCTTTAATGGACATACGGATGCAAAAGAGCAAGTAATGGTAGCAGATATGTCTGGTGATTCTAGGGATGAACTGATCGTTTACAATCTTACTGGAGAACTATCAGTATCTATTTACTCCAATGGTACAAGCAATCTAAAGGAACATATTACAGGTGTTACCCGTATGCCTGACTTTAGAAACTACAATTTCAGCAGATATGATTCCCGAAGATATGATTTAACGGTTAAAACTCTTATTCCTGCAGGGATTAAGGCAAGTGTAAACAATCGTGCTGATATTGATGTAAGTTGGATTCCTATATTAGGGATAGAAAACTACAATATTTATCGTTCATCAACGCCAGATGGTGAATTTACAAAGATTGGAACTTCTACCATCCCAGAGTTACAGATAATACAGCACCTATTGGAACATCATATTATAAGGTAACCGCTGTGAACAGCGAAGGTGAATCGAATTTGCCGATTGTGGCGGCTAGCGAAACGATTAGCGCTAGTGAAATTCTTCCACCTGTGAAAACGGATGAATCAACTACTTACAAAGCAGGGAGCACTCTTCCAGTAAAGTTCCAATTAATGGATGAGGTAGGTAACTACCTTTCTGGAGCTACTGCAGAGATTTATGTAGAAGACGCTAATGGTGTATCTACAAGTTCAGCAGTAAAAGAGAATCTGTTCCGCTATGATTCTATTGCAAATCAATATATTTTCAACCTCAGTACAAAGTCAATGTCTGCAGGGATATATAATATAATGATAGATGTAGGTAACCGAACGTTCTATGATTTCAATATTTTACTAAAATAGGTGGTTATTCTTTACTAAGTTTATGATTGAGATGAGAGACAGAAAGCCAGGAAAATCCGAACAAAGGATTATTCCTGGTTTTTTATGCCAATGTTGCATAATTGCTGTAATTTTAGAAATCATTTGTGTGCTAGGATGATAGAATTAATAATATGCATCGAATCCCATTCCCTTGCAGATAGAAAGGTGATGGGATATTTTTTTGGAAAGATCGTTTCGACAATTTCACTTGGAGCCAAGCCATCATCGAAAAGTTTGATGATGGTTCCTTGGAGAGTTAACAAATATTCTAGCTTTCTTTGTAAAGCGGCACGCCCATTCTCTAAAAAGCCAGCATGGCAGCAAAATACATCCTCAAATTCATAGGTTAATACTCTCGATAAGGAGTCAATAATGGTTGGGATGCTTTCCTCACGTAAAGCAACCTTCGTCTTTTCTTGAACATACAGATCCCCAGTAAAAAGTTGACCGGTTTCTCGATTTAAAAATGCCAAATGATCAATTGCATGACCAGGTGTTTCAATTACATCCCAGACAGCATTTCGGGATACAAATGTATTACCGATTGTCTCTGCATGAAAAGGTCGACGTTTCCCCCAAAATACCTTTCGATACAGTGGATAAGCTGCCTTCTTTTTACAATAATCTAGCATTGTATCATTCATATAAATTGGTAGGTTGAGCTCTTGTTGTAAAAAGGCCGCACAGCCAGTATGGTCTTCATGAAAATGGGTGATGACAACTTGATCAATATCTTGTTGTTTAAAAAATGGTTGAAACTCCTTTTCTAAAGATGCTGCCCCAGTATCTATTAGAACTCCATCCACAATGAAGCAATGAACATTTAATTTTACCCCTTGAAATGCGACTGTACCGTTTCCCATTTGAACGTCATGTATCGTTTGCTGGTTGAAACTCTTTTTTACGAACATAAATGAAATCCTCCCCACTAACCTTCCCTTTGTCAAATTTTAACACAAAATGAATAGGTATTCATTACAAATCATTAAAACACTGAGAAGTTTATCCAATGGAGATCAGATATTAATAGAAATAAAAGTCTTTTCAAAAATAGTAGGATGGAGTATTATGGTAAAAACTAATCGAGGTGTTTACAAAATGAATGTGAAGGACAAATGGAATTTAAAACATAGTGATCGACTAACTCACTTGAAGGAACCTCAACCTAATCCAAGATTAAAGAAGTTGGCTTCTTACTTTAAAGAAGGAGGTACAGCCCTGGATATAGCTTGTGGTCTTGGGGGAAACAGTTTGTTCCTTGCTGGAATGAACAATCAAGTCGAGGCCATTGATATTTCTGACGTTGCGATCAACCATGTCCAAGAGCTGGCTGCCAAAGACAATCTTAGTGTCCAGCCTCGCGTTGCTGATCTTACAGAAATGAATGCTTTATCTCGGCAGAATGATCCCTTTGACTTCATTATCATGTCCTATTACTTAGATCGTTCACTGTTTCCAGTCGTAAAGGACCTTCTAAAAGATGGAGGTTATTTCTTCATGGAAACCTATTACCAGTCTCCATTAACTCAGAATCAAATGGTATCCGATCAATTTAAGCTGCAATCAAATGAATTGTTAGCTGAATTTGGAGATTGGAAGGTTCTTTATTTTGAAGAGAACGAGCAAGAAGGATGGCAATCGATTTTTTGCCAGAAACGTTAATGAATGATAGTGAATTCATTATAGTAATTACTAAGTAAATTGGGGAAATTATTCATAAAAAAGTTGGAGTGAAAAAATGCTCATACTATATGTGGTAGTTTTCCTATTAGCAGCAATAAAATGGGGGGATTGGAGAAACTGGAGTAACTATTATCCAACCATTTTATTCTTTATGGTCGGTGACCTTTTGAAGAATTTTTTATTTTATCAACATTGGATGTGGACTTACAAAGAAACAATGTTTGCTGAAAATATCCTTAGGAATCACACGATCATTAACCTTATGGTCATATTCATTGGGTATCCATCAACGATTTTGCTTTATTTAGGGAAATTTCCTTATACAAGATGGAAGCAAGGATTGTGGGTGGCTTTTTGGGTGTTTCTTTATTCCATATTGGAATACATAAATCTTCATTACTTCTATTTAATCAGGCATCATAACGGCTGGAATATGACTTGGTCCGTGATATTTAATATCGTTATGTTCATAATGTTATTCATACATCATAAAAAACCTCTATTGGCTTGGGGGTTATCTGTTATATGGATTATTTTTCTGTTAATGATGTTCCCGATACCACTTGAAAAAATGAAATAATATATTTTTTTGAAAGAAAGGAGGAAATGATTATGCATATGAATACGCTGCCCCCTTTATTATCAGATCGAATTATTGAACGTGCGGAGAAACTTAATACAACGCTATTAAGTGATGCGATGGGTTGTACCGGTGGTATGGATTATCAAATAAAGCCAGTTGCCACTAGGATGAAAGTAGTCGGTACCGCTACCACTTTATCGCTGAAACCAAGTGATAATGTTTCTTTGAACGATGCTATTTACGCCGCTAAGGAAGGGTACGTCCTAGTCATAGACGGTAAAGGTGAAACCTCTCATGCTTATTTAGGAGAGTTATTGACACGAGCTGCAAAGGCTGTCGGTTTTAAAGGGATCGTGATTGATGGTCCTGTTAGAGATAGGGAAGAGTTAGAAACATTGGGCTTTCCTGTTTTTGCAAAGGGATTTGTTCCGAATGGACCTTTGAAGCTGGGCGGTGGAGAAATCAATGTTCGCATAAACTGTGGGAACGTAACCGTTAACCCAGGAGATTTAGTGGTAGGGGATGCAGATGGGGTTACGATCGTACCTAGAGAACAAATTGAAGAAGTGTTTCAAAAGGCAGAAAATAAGTTAGACTACGAGAAAAATAGAATTCTTGAATTTACGTTGTATGAAGAAAAGAGAAAAAGAGGAGAACATCAGGAGCCGCTTAAAAGGAGATCATGAGGAAACTTCCGATTGAATTAAAGTGCTCAAGTTTTTATGAAATAGGGGAAATATTGAATATATTATTTGTTTGCACAGATAATTTTACTCGAAGTGTAATTTTTAGGAAAAATTAAATCAGTGGATTTCAACTAGAGTCCACTGATTTAATTTTCCAGCTTTCATTGTTTACAAAAAATTTGTGTGATATAGTAGTAACATTACTTATTAAAGAGGTTTAATAAGTTTTTTGTTGGATGCTTATTAAAGATGTTTAATAAGTTGAATTTACTAGGTGGTGACGATGTGAATACTACACCAAAAGCAATGAAAACCGAAATCCTTCGAGGCATTCGTAAATCTCTCTTAGAACTCGAAAGTGCAACCAAAGTTGAACTTAGCGATAAATTAGGCATTAGTTTCCCTACAATTAGTAAATTCCTTGCACAAATGGAAAAGGATGGTGAACTGATTTCAATTGGGCTTGATGATTCGAGTGGCGGAAGAAGGGCAAAAAGGTATCGATACAATCCAGAGTATATGTTAGGCTTGGCTATCTTTTTGGAGAGAACAGAGACAAATTATATTGTTTTTAACTGTAAAGGTGAAGTCAAGGATGCGGGAAACACCTCAAGTCTATTAGTAGATGCTGATTTATCATTATTAACTCAGTGTGTTGAGAATATATTAGAAAAATTCCCGAAAATTGGTTCCATCGCGGTTGGTGTACCAGGATCTGTTAATAATGGTCAAATTATTTATATACCTGGTTATGGGCAACTTGAAAACTTTGATTTGAAGGGGTACTTAGAAAATCATTTTTCAATTCCTGTTGAGATAGAGAACGATATGAATGCAGCAGTGCTTGGGTTTCACGATAGCAAAGGAAAGAAGAAAAATGAATCACTTGTTTATCTCTATTCGGGTCAAAACGGCCCAGGTGCAGGAATTATGGTAAACGGGACTGTCGTGCGAGGCAGCACTAATTTTTCAGGAGAGGTTTCATTTGTTCCACAGTATGATGACAAGAATTTTCAAAAGGCTTTGGGAAATGAAGCCGGGACAAAGAAGGCATTAATAGGTGAGGAACATGAGATTGATGCCATTAGTAGGTTAGTAGCTTCATTTGTAGCGATCATTAATCCTCATATGATTATTTTTTGCGATGATGAAGTTAACCAAAATACCATAAACGCAATTTTAAAACGAAGCTCAACGTATATTCCACCAGCACATCTTCCGGAACTTATTATGAGTGATTGGAAACAAGACTATCTATTTGGATTACAAAGTCTTAGTCTTGATCGCATGTTCACCTCTATAAGCAATTAAAACAAATCATATTAAGGAAAATGAAAGGCGGAATTATACTTGGCTACATTCTTTTTAGTAATTATTTACTTGGCTTTTATCAGCTTAGGTTTACCAGATTCATTGTTGGGGGTTTCATGGGCCATGATGCAATCTGAATTCGGAGCACGACTTGAGACTGCTGGATTGCTTTTTATGACAATCGCTGGAGGAACGATCATTTCCAGTTTTGCTAGCGGGGTTTTGCTTAAACGCTTCGGAACGGGTATTGTCACATTTATCAGTTGTTTAATGACAGCCGGAGCACTGCTTGGATTTCACTTTGCTCCTTCGATTTTTTGGTTATTTATTTGTGCGATACCACTCGGATTAGGTGCAGGTGCAGTTGATGCGGGAATAAACAATTACGTAGCAACACATTACAAAGCACACCACATGAGTTGGCTGCATTGTTTTTGGGGAGTTGGGGCCACGCTTGGTCCCGTTATTATGGCTCAATTTATTGTGGGGGAGCAGTCTTGGAGAAGTGGGTATCTTGCCATCGCTGGACTTCAGTTTGTTTTAGTCGTTATTTTATTTCTTACTTTACCTTTATGGAATAAGGTTGGTGGAAACAGCCATGGTAATTCATCGGAAGAACTAGAAAATACAAATAATGGAATGTATGAAGCAGATGTTAAAAATAGAAAACCTATGCAAATTACGGGGGTTAAGCTTGCTTTAATCGCTTTCTTGTTTTACTGTGGCGCTGAAGCAGCAATGGGGCTTTGGGGAAGTAGTTTCCTCGTAAATGTGAAAGACTTATCGGTAGATGTCGCAGCAAAATGGGTTTCCTTTTATTATGCGGGTATAACCTTCGGAAGATTTATCACAGGATTTGTTACCATGAAAGTAAGTAACCGTACTCTCATTCGTACCGGGCAAATCACTGCCTTAGTTGGTGCTGTACTTCTATTCCTGCCATTCCCCTCCACTTTCTCGCTTGTAGGTTTTATTTTAGTTGGATTAGGATTAGCACCTATTTTTCCATGTATGTTACAAGAAACACCAATCCGATTTGGAAAGGAGCATTCTCAGACCATTATGGGCTATCAAATGGCTGTTGCCTATACAGGCAGTACGTTCCTGCCCCCACTTTTGGGTTTCATAGCAGCACGCTCAACAATAGGAATCTTCCCATTTGTAATTGCGGGTTTTATTGCATTGATGTTCTGGGGATCTGAAATCTTGAATGGCATTTTGAAAAGAAACGATTTATTAAAAAAGAAAAACTCCACAGTAATTTGATCTTGGGCCATTCAGAGATTAATAGAATTAAGCTTTTTGTATGTTGAAGGTGCAGTCCAAAAAGTCATTTAACTGACTTTTTGGACTGCACTTGTTTTTTTTTACGCATTTATCCTTTGATCATAGGATTCTTTCAGGCGTTTTATATCCTCTTTAGGTGGGAAACCATACATGCGGGAATATTCACGGCTGAATTGCGATGGACTCTCATAACCAACCCGAAATGCGACATCAGCGGCATCTGTTGACTCAGACAATAACAATTGCCGGGCTTTTTGTAGTCTTAGGTGTTTTTGGAATTGAATAGGGCTCATCGCAGTTACCTCTTTAAAGTGCCGATGAAGGGAAGAAACGCTCATATTTGCTATTTCCGCAAGTTCCTCGGTTCGAATAGAGCGATCATAGTTATTCATGATCTTTTCAATAACATCTCCGATAAGATAGGAAGAACTTCCTTCTAATGCAATTTGTTCCAGAGAACCTCCATGCTGGCCTTGCAAAATCCTATAGAGAATTTCCTTTGTATACAGAGGAGCAAGTACTGGAATATCGTCCGGATTTTCTAGCAAACGAGCTAATCTGATCACCGCATCTAACATTGGAGACTCGATTGGGTTCACAAACATACCACGCCTAGCATTTTCTTTTTTTTTGCCTGGAATTTTAAAATCACGTATCACTTCTAAGATTTGACTCGGCGTAAATTCAAGCGTGAGAGCCAAATACGGTACGTCGGGAGAGGCTTCCGTCACTTGCCCGAAAACAGGCAGATCAACCGAGGCGACAAGGTAATCACTAGGACTGTACCGAAATGGCTCCTGTGCTAAAAATACCTCCTTTGCACCTTGAACGATAATGCATAGGCATGGTTTGTAAATACTATGATTTAATTCGGTAACATTGGAGCGACGAATAAAAAATAAAGACGGAATGGCAGTGGAGTGAGGACCATCCTGTCCTGTATATTTCTCTATGATATTGGCAAGCTCTATCTGACATTTATAGATTGAATCAGTCATAGAATTCTCCTAGTTTCTTTATTCTTGCTAGTTTTATTCTAATACATATACTCCGATATGGAAATGACTGTGAGAGTTTTAGGCAATCATTTGATAGGAATGTGATACCAGTCGCTTTTTCAAATGTTACATAATTAGAAAGGACATATAACTAACCAAAAATGCAACAAGAAGAAAGGGTGTTAAACATGCAAAAGCGTAAATTGGGAAAAGATGGATTGGAAGTTTCTGCGATCGGGCTGGGTTGTATGGGAATGAGCTCCGGTTTTGGTCCGGCATCAGACACGAAAGAAATGATATCGGTTATCCATTCGGCGATTGACCGTGGCATTACATTCTTTGACACAGCCGAAGTGTACGGACCATACGCGAACGAAGAGCTCGTTGGAGAGGCTCTCCAGCCCTTTAGGAATCAAGTGGTGATTGCTACCAAGTTCGGCTTTGACCTCGAGGGTAAAAGACAGTCGAGGCTTGATAGTAGACCTGAGCATATTAAGGAAGCTATCGGAGGCTCACTAAAAAGGCTCAAGGTCGAAGCCATTGACCTTTACTATCAACATCGAGTGGATCCGGACGTCCCAATCGAAGAAGTAGCTGGAGCAGTCATAGATTTGATCCAAGAAGGTAAGGTTAAATATTGAGGAATTTCTGAGGCAGGAGTAAAAACGATCCGTAGTGCATACGCAGTTCAACCGCTCACGGCTGTTCAGAGTGAATACTCCATGATGT
The DNA here is from genome assembly GCF_030348765.1 of Neobacillus sp. CF12. Classification (GTDB taxonomy): domain Bacteria; phylum Bacillota; class Bacilli; order Bacillales; family Cytobacillaceae; genus Neobacillus. The sequence continues at coordinate 276,955 of NZ_JAUCEU010000007.1, forward strand.
GGAGAAGTCCTGAGGAAGAACTACTGTCTACGCTTGAGGAACTCGGAATCGGCTTCGTACCTTTCAGCCCGCTGGGTAAGGGCTTCCTTACCGGAAAAATTGTTAATAATGCTGCATTCGTTAACTCAGACTTTCGGAGCATTGTGCCTCGGTTCCAACCTGAGAATCTCGAAATGAATCAAGTTTTGGTGGAGCTGATAAAGAAGATTGCTGTGGGGAAAGACGCAACACCTCCTCAAATCGCACTTGCATGGGTTCTTGCCAAGAAATCATGGATTGTTCCAATTCCCGGCACGCGAAAATTGGAGCGCCTAGAGGAAAATCTTGGCGCAGTGGATGTCGAGCTGAAGGAAGCGGAACTTTATGATTTAAACGAAGCACTTTCTAAGATTGAAATTGTGGGAGACCGTTATCCGGCAGAATACGCAAAGTATATCGATAAGTAGGGGGTGTATATCAATAAATCAATGTCAGCCTTTGTGGTTGCAAAAGACGTATTTTTAACAGGAAATAGGAGGAGTTTTTAATGAAAAAAATTATTTTAAACAATGGTGTTGAAATGCCAATACTTGGGTTTGGTGTTTTTCAAATTCAAGATGAAAATGAATGTGAACAAGCTGTTTATGACGCTATTATGGCAGGTTACCGTCTGATTGATACGGCTGCCTCTTATCTAAATGAAGTAGCGGTTGGCAAAGCCATCAAGCGTAGTGGAGTGCCAAGAGAGGAATTATTTATTACCACAAAACTCTGGGTGCAAGATGCAGGGTATGAAAACACGAGGGAAGCATTCGCAAAATCGCTAGAGAAATTGCAATTAGACTATTTGGACTTGTACCTAATTCACCAACCGTTTGGTGATGTATATGGTTCTTGGCGTGCGATGGAGGAATTATATCGAGAGGGAAAAATTCGAGCGATCGGAGTGAGCAACTTCCATATAGACCGTTTGGCAGACTTAATGGTTCACAATGAAGTGATACCGGCATAAACCAAATCGAAACCCATCCCTTTAATCAGCAAATCGAAAGTGCAAATTATATGAAAGAGAACAAAGTCCAAATCCAGTCTTGGGGGCCTTTTGCAGAAGGAAAAAATAATATCTTCCAGAATGAAGTTTTAGCTTCAATTGCCGAACAATATAACAAATCAGTAGCTCAAGTAATTTTACGTTGGTTGACTCAAAGAGGAGTCGTTGTGATTCCAAAGTCTGTTCGTAAAGAAAGAATCATTGAAAACTTCAATATCTTTAATTTTGAGTTGAATCAAGAAGATATGGAGAAGATTTCTACGTTAGACACGAAAGAAAGTTTGTTCTTTTCTCACAGGGATCCTGCAATGGTGAAGTGGCTCGGTACTCATAAAATTCATGATTGATTTTCAACTAATAGGTCACCACATAATGGACATGCCATTATGTGGTGACTGACACTTGAGGGAAGGTTTTTCCTTCTTTATTTTTCAATTTACATCCATTTCATTAATAAATAACTCCAAATGGTTATTTTCTTCCGATGAACCTTTTAATTCTAATTGGCCTTTAAAAAGGATTTCACCTGAATCGGCATCGGCAACGATTACATCACCCTTTATGTCTGAAGTCATTTGTGAGGAAGCAACATAAAGTTTACCGTTTTTCACGGTTGTCATTTGACCATAAACAATATCCTTTTCACCGAATAGTGGGATACTAAATGCTGACCCAATCTTATCGTCTACTAAACTATAAGGAGTTACTAAGAGCTCTTGTCCATTTAATGTCATAAAATAAATGGTAGAATCATCAAAGAAGCTAAGATGATTCTCGTCTAATCGCAAGTCTGATACATTAATTTTTTCTTTTTCCTTTGTTGCTAAATTGTAGGAAAGGAATTCCTGATTGATAACTTCTTCTCTTTTAGATTCCTTATCTTCAACCACTTTTTTTTCCGTTTTTACAAAAATAAGATGTTCACTCGCTTTTTTGGGGCTTGTTCTAATTAATTGTACGTCGATACGTTTATCATCTTGCCCTTCAGGAACCTGAATAATGGCTTCATGGTTGCTTATTTTCTGATTAACCATATCAATGGTATAGATATGTTTTTCATCATAGAAGGTATTTCTCTTCGTGTTTTGGGTGATAAGGATCAACTCATCCTCAACCATTTGTACATCTGCCACAAATACATTCTCCAATTTTTCACCATCTGGAACTTCCACCGTGAATGATACTATATTACCATCATCTTTGCTTAACACAGATATATCAAACTTAAAATCACGCAATCTTAATGAACCAATATTATAATCTACATCAGCATAAGCCAGTATTTGATTGTCCTCAAAAAACGAGCTAACCTGTGAGGTTTTGCCTCGCATGAAGGTACGATATTCTTCCTGTAATTCCTTGATCATAGTCGGAGGTTGTCCGATTACCTGATTTAGAAAGGAACGACTATTGTATGTAGATCCGTCCGAGGTGATTTTTAAGTTCGTATTCACATAATTCATAGCGGAAGTATCTGTATAAAATCCTTCTAACACTAATGGCTTAATCTCATTTACATCACCGCTTTGTGTTTGGATAACAAACTCTGGGTATTGTTTCGCTGATGTATTAGAATTCACATGGAAAGTTCCAATGCTAAGCACAATAACAACGATGATTGCGGCAAATTTCCAGTACTTTTTCATATTTAACACTCCTTATACGGTGATCTTTTTCCTTAATAAGAATCCACTCATCCAAATCGATGCTGTGAGAACGATTAATCCCATTACGATTTCAAGCACTAGCAATTCAATTGGATAAAAATATCCATTTAGAACAAACTCTTGTAAAAGTAATGGCGAAATAAAGATCACAACAGCTAAAGCGCTATAAATAAGGCCAGCTAAAATCCCTTTCCACCTAAAACTTCTTTCCATTAAGATTCCGGTAAATAGAATGGAGACACCCAACAATCCTGCTCCATAAAATAAAATAAGTTCAATAAGGCTAGCTGGAATGATAATTGATAATTCAGGTATGCTGGTTACAATTTCATTCACAGACATATCCGCTCTAAATTCATTTGGCACCATAGCGTTCATAACCAGCATCTCGATAGGTAGTAAAATGAGTTGAAATGCGACTAACCCAAACGTTGAGATCATGATAGTGGTAATCTTTGCATAGAAAATATTCAATCTTGTTGTTGGGAGCATTAATAACCGGTAGATAAAGGTGTTCTTTCCAACCCAATCACGATACCAAATAAGAAAGATGTAGAAGGCAATACCAGCGATACACATTGCAATTGGACCAATAAACCATACGCTTCTTACGATTTGTAAAAAGCTCATTTGACCGAAAGTTTCCAGAAACTGTGCCTTTGTCATCATGTCATCATAGATTTTTTCATTCGCCATGTTTAGATACTCTTTTGATATAACAATAACTCCTATAATCTCGGCAACAAATGTGATACCTAGTAAAACTACAAATAGTTTTGCTATTCGGTTAATTTCAAAGTTTACGAGCTTTAAGTATTTTTTCATCTTTGATACACCTCTCTCATTACATCAATGACAGACTTCCCCTCGGTTTCACGTACTTCTTCCGCACTAAATTCCATTGTGACCATCCCGTCGTCTAGTAGGACAACCTTATCTATTAAATGTTCAATATCTCCTATTTCATGCGTCGTAAGGATTACGCCTCGATTCTCAATCAAATGACTTGTAAACACATTTGCAATTTCCTCTCTACTGAACATGTCAATTCCTGAGAAAGGCTCATCCATTAAAACATAATCTACGTCAAGTGCCAAACCCAGTAATAGATTAACCTTTGCTGTATTTCCTTTTGATAGGGAAGCAATTTTGTCACTTGGATTTAATCTAAAAAAGCCTACTAATTCAGTTGCACGTTTTTGATTCCAACCAGTATAAAAGTCATTCATAAACTCCATTGCTTCTGCTATTGTCATGTGTGGTAGCATCGTAATGGCATCGGGGATAAAAGTAATTTTTTCGAATGTATGTTTATCTATTGGTTCTCCGTCTATTAAGATCTGACCTTTATTAATGGGGGTAAGTGCCATAATGGCATTTAAAATCGTTGTTTTCCCAACTCCATTTATTCCAATTAAACAAGTGATTTCACCCTTGTTTGCGGTAAAAGATACGCCTTTTAAGATTTTCTTTCGTCCGAAAATCTTTTCAACCGCTTTTACTTCTATCATATTTAAACCTCCTTATCATCGTTAGTTGTGTATTTTAGCCTAACCAAGTCAAGCAACTCCTCGACAGGTACATTAATAGAACGAACCGATGTCACAAACATATCAACTGCTTCAACCAGCAGCTCATCTCTCACTTTACCTAATACTTTCTTATCTGTCGTGATTTTACTTGGATGGTTCTTCTCCGTATAAATCAAACCCTGTTCCTCCATTTCCTTATACGCTCGCTGCGCGGTATTCGGATTTACTTTCATCCTATTTGCCAACTCGCGTCTCGATGGGATTTCCTCTCCTGGCACCAATTCACCAACTGCGATTTTTTCCTTGAAATAACGAATAATCTGCAGATAGACCGGATCACGATTATTAAAATTTACATTCATCGAAACAACTCCTATACGACCTTTTAGGCAACATCATCTAAAGTGTATGTATTAAGTGGTTCATACACTATGGGTGTATTATATGGTTAATACATTATGATTGTCAATCAAATAAGTTTTAAGATTGAAGATAATAACCGAAATGAAAATAATACATTGGAATTATATTTTTGGAGACAATAATTTACATATCAATATTAGAAGAATGCAACTGGTGAAGTAAATTTATGATAGGTAAATACAGTTGAGGTGATTAAATGGATGAGAATAAATTAAGACTCACATCTTCTGAAATCGGAACACTGTGGGGAGAGTTTATTAACGGTACATTGATAGATGTAGTAAATCGATATATGGGCTCCATTATTGAGGACGAGCAGATTAAATCCATTTTTGAGGATGCTATTAAGACGTTCGATAAACAAAAACAACAGATCGTAGCTTTTATCGAAAATGAGGGGTTTCCAGTTCCAATTGGTTTTACTGATTCTGATCTCTTTAAAGGAAAACCAAGATTGTTCACAGATATATTTTGCCTAAATTATTTACATGTCATGACATTGCATGGTTTGTTAGGCCACACTACGGCATTAGGTGTTTCTGTCAGAAAAGACTTGAGGCATTTTTATGACTCATGCGATAACGATGCCAAAAAGATGTACCACCAAACGATTGAGCTATTGCTGGAGAAAGGAAATTTTCAGCGAGACCCTTTATTTTACCCAACTAAAAACCCAGAATTTGTTTCAAGTCAAGATTTCTCAGATGGATTTTTCGGAAAGGGCAGAAAATTAGCAGCGACAGAAATCATCAGCATTTCTTTCAACGTAAAAAAGAGTATTATGGCAAAAACACTTTCAATTGCATTCAGCCAAGTTGCTCAAACAAAAGAAGTAAGAAAGTTTTTAACTGATTCCGAAAAAACATCAGATGGACATATTAAAATGTTCTCAAAAATAATGCAAGCGGATAATTTACCAGTCCCGAAATCGTGGGAAACAGAAGTAACAACTTCGACTGATTCCCCATTTTCCGATAAATTAATGTTGTATCACATTGGGTTCTTGGCTCAAGCTTCACAAAATTATCATGGCGCAGGATTAGCTTCAGCCATGCGAACTGACTTAGTTGCTGCTTATGAAAGTGTGATTCTAAAAGATCTTATGATAACTAAGAAATGGTTTAATATTATGGTTCAAAATAAATGGTTAGAACAACCTCCACTAGCACCTAATAGAACTGAAATCGCAAAAGGGGTGTAGTTATTGGACCTAAAACTTACTATAAATAATTATTAATATCAGTAAATCGTAAAAGGGGCTAATTTGAGTATTATTAGCCCCTTTTACTTTGTTTACAATGCCTGTTTCTTCCACTTCCGATTAAAACTACATCATCATGACTAGGTATAGGTTTTCTTCCAGATTCAATTTTTTTGAAAGTTACACAGGAGAATAGCCTATAACTGGAAAATTATATAGTATATATCGATTGGTAAGGAAGGAGGATTTTTGTATGAAGTCCATAGATAAATTTAGCGGTAAGGCAGATATATATTCAAAATCTCGCCCGAGTTACCCAAAGGGTTTTCTCAATTATTTAATCTCGGCCAATTCATTAAATGAGTTTAGTAAGGTGCAGATATATGTTCGGGAACTGGGATTCTAACCCGGCAATTACTTGAAAGGGGATTAACCGTTATTGCGGTGGAACCAAATGATGATATGAGAACAGCAGCAGAAGAAGATTTAAACCAGTTTGCAAATTTTACCTCCATCAAGGCAACAGCTGAAGAAACAACCATACCTGATAAAAGTGTGGACCTCGTTATTGCTGCACAGGCATTTCATTGGTTTGATCATGAAAAGTTCAAATTAGAATGTAAACGGATTTTGAGACAAGAGGCAAAGGTTGCGCTCGTATGGAATAGTAGAACCTTCACCAGCCCGCTGATTATCGAAAATGCCGAGATTTGCAAAGAGTTCTGTCCTAATTTTTATGGATTTAGTGGTGGAATCGAAGAAGATCAAGAAGTATTTAAGAAATTTTTTCGTGATGGAGAATATGAGTTTAAAAGAATCTTCAATGATTTGACACTTGATTTAGGAGGGTTTTTGGGAAGGAACTTGTCAGCATCGTATGCACCCAAACCGAATGACAAGGAGTATCAAGGATTTGTCGAGGCAGTTACAGATCTATTTGGGAAATACAGTACCAATGGAAAAATTGTTATGCCGAATTTTACACAAAGTTATTTAGGAAATGTGTGAGGGTGTTTTATCCTACTCTAATTATGAATAAAGTACCTATAAATAATAATAGGTGAAAAAGAAAATTAATCCTCTAAATAGGAATTGACGAAACCATTTATTTAAGCTAAGATAATTTTCAATAATATGGAATATACGGCTATGAAGAGAAGAGTAATTTTGATTCATTATTTCCAGAGAGCTCCGGTTGGTGGGAAGGAGTAATAATAATCCTAATGAAAAAAGACTCTGAGCTTCGCACGGATCTAAGAGCGTTCTTAGTGATACTGCGACGGGATCTCCCGTTAAAGAGATAGGGTATAATCAATGATAAAAAAATTGCCGTACCCGAAGAGGTTGATATGGTGACATATCAATAAACTGAGGTGGTACCGCGGAGCTATAAACTCTCGTCCTCAAGATGTAAATCTTGGGGGTGGGAGTTTTTTGTTGTTTAAAAGTATAAATGCATAAATAAAAAATCCTTAAAAAACTAACAGATGGATGGGAGTGAAGAGCAGAATGAGTAATGAACAAACAGCTTTTAGAATAGAGAAATTAGAGAATTTAAAATCGCAGGGCATTGCTGTTTATCCTGAAAGGTTTTCAACAAATTATGAACTTTATGAAGCCGCTCAGCTTGAAGATGGAACTTCTGGAGTCATAGTTGCCGGAAGAATAATGAGTATTAGAAACTTCAGCAAATTAAGTTTTATTACGATTTCAAATATACAAGGAAGCTTACAACTTCTTTTGAAAAAGGATGAGATTGGCGAGGAACCTTTTAATCAATTTCATTCTCTATTGGATATAGGGGATTTTATCGGTGTGGAAGGACGTATGTTTACGACTAAAACGAATGAGAAAACACTTCGGATCGAAAGCTATGTGTTTCTTGGGAAGGCGTTGCGGACTCTTCCGGAAAAATGGCATGGATTAAGCAATGTTGAAGTTCGATATAGACAGCGTTATTTAGATTTAATGATGACCAAAGGCACACAAAGTCGTTTACTAGCCAGAACCAAAATGGTACGTGCGATTCGCAGATTCTTTGAGGACCAAGACTTCTTAGAAGTAGAAACACCAGTTTTACAGCATACTTCCTCGGGAGCTTTAGCTAAACCTTTTAGGACCTATCATAACTCTTTAGATACTGAATTAAATTTACGAATTGCACCGGAAACCTATTTAAAGAGGTTAATTGTAGGTGGTTTTACCAAAGTATTTGAATTTGCAAAGTGTTTTAGGAACGAGGGGATTAGCCCTCAACATCTTCAAGAATTTACAATGGTTGAAGGATATGCTGCATACTGGAATTATGAGGATACAATGAAATTAATGCGTGATATGGTTCTGTTTGTTCTGGATCAAGTCTTTCATACAACTACCATCACCATTCAAGGTCAAACAATAAACTTTTCACTAGAATGGGATATTGTCACTTTCAGGGATTTAATTTTAAAGGACACAGGAATTGATATAGACCTTTATCCTGATGTTAAAGATTTATATCAAGAAACGTTGAGGAAGAATATCAACTTAGAACATTCAGACATTGAATCTTTAGGGAGAGGTAATTTTATTGATCTTCTTTACAAGAAAATGTGTCGACCACAACTAGTTAAACCGACATTTTTAATCAAGCACCCGATAGATTTATCACCATTAGCTAGAGCAAATGATCAAAACCCTGCTCTTACAGACCGGTTCCAATTAGTGATGAATGGTGCGGAAATTATTAATGCCTATTCAGAGCTAGTTGACCCGCTTGAACAAAGAAGAAGGTTGGAGGCTCAAGCCCATCTTAAAAGTAATGGAGATTTAGAAGCGATGGAGATGGATGAAGATTATCTAACAGCTATGGAATTTGGAATGCCGCCTATTTCTGGATGGGGATTTGGAATTGAACGATTATTAATGGTCCTAACGGATAGTGATACCATTAAAGATTGTGTTTTATTTCCCTTAACTAAAAAACTATAGTGAGGGAACTACATTAAGGGAACGAAGTTTAGCAATAACAAAAAAAGAGTGTTTCATCGGTGGAAAATACCGTGAAACACTCTTTTTTATTTAATAAGGTCAAATCCCTGTGGAAGTGTAAATCCAAGGACAAAGAGGATGACAAGGACGATAGAAAATGCAATCCAAATGATGTCTGTTCGTTTCCCTTTTTGTTTTCGGACGATGACCATTTCAAATAGCCCAATCATCACAATACCTAGTATTGATTTAAAATAATAAGAGACTGGAATGGAATAAGCAGCTAAGAATAGCATACCTCCTGTTACGATGATTAGAATATAGGAAGCACGTAAAACCATATGCCAGATTTTAATATTTTTTCCATTGCTTTGAAGGACCACAATGATGATTAGTAAAATAAGAGACAATACCAGTGATGTTAAGTGTGCATGCGTCATTTGAAATTACTCCTTTTTATAGTGATTTAAATCTTTTCTCTAAACCTATTCTAAAAGGAAGATATAAAAGGATTCTAAAGGAAACATTAAATTTTTCTTAAATAAACGATATTAAAACATGGTAAAGTCAATGTGAAGGGATTTTATCGATATTGTCGAATATTATCAATATGAATAATAGATGTCTATGAAAATATGGATATTAATGAATAGGTGGCAGGTATGAGGAAAATAGGTTACTTGTTTTTGTTTGTTGTTTTGTTTGTAGGAGCTTGTTCTAATGAAAATAATCCAAAAGAACATACAGGAGAAATATTCGCTATCGCATTAGAGTCGCTAATGGAAAAAGATAAAGCATTAAGCAGTGATATTAAATACATCGCTGTAGATTTGAGTAATTGTGAAGGATTAACAGATCTGGAAGTAAAAGAAATTCAAGGCTTTCTTGAGGAAAGATATAAAGTAGAAGTAATAGAAGCATCATTTGAAGAATTAAAGAAAAAAGGATTATACAAACCAGAGGAAATGGGCTTATAGGATGGGGTTCTACTAAAAATTGAAAAAATAAATTTTAAATGGTTTAACACGGTGCACTTTGAAACTTCAAAGTTTCGCTCTGCCAAAGGAGCCATTGGGGTAGAAACTACCATACATTTTAAAGAAGGAAAATGGCAAGTGAAAGAGTCAACAGAGACTTGGATAAGTTAGTTGCCTTTCGGGGTTGAACTCGTTGAATAAGGATCATGATGAGAAAAGCAAAATTGATATTGATGATGGTTGGAACCGAACATTTTATGGAAGTCCAACATTATTGGGCATACTCGTTGTTGGGTAATAATTCTATACATCATATTTAAATAAAGGATTGGGCGAATTAAATGGTAATCAGAGAAGTAAATAATGATGATGCTGAAGGATTAGTAAGATTAATTAAGCAAGTTGAGAGCGATTCCCAGTATATGCTATTTGAAGCAGGGGAAAGAAATATTGAGCCAGACCAACAAGTTAAAAGAATAGAAGCTATGAAAAAAGATGGGAAATCAACTATTTTTGTAGCAGAAGAAAAGGATGAATTAATTGGATACCTAATTGTAATGGGTGGTAATGCAATTAGAAACAAACATTCCGTATATCTTGTTATTGGCATTCTCAGTCACTATAGAGGGCTTGGGGTAGGAACAAAACTATTTGAAGAATTAGAGAAGTGGGCAATGGTTCATCAAATTCACCGTTTGGAGTTAAGTGTAGTAACTCATAATGAAGCTGGATTACGATTATATAAAAAAATGGATTTTAAAATTGAAGGAACAAAACGTCATTCATTATTAATTGACGGAGAATTTGTTGATGAATATTATATGTCCAAACTTCTATAAGGATATCTTGTCAAACAAATGTGGCCGTTCCTATGATAGGTTAGTGCAAGAAGATATTCATATATAGATATATGGGAGGGAGGGGTATAAATGCAAACATTTGGTTCGATTTTTCCAATTATACTTTGGTTAGGAATTATAGTAGGAGTATTATTCCTTTTTTTTAAGCTTATGAAAAAAAGTAAGTGAAAACATTAAGTAAGTTTTTTTTTCAAATTTGTTCTCTAGTTGCAAATAAAGGATAAATTTAGGAGTTATTTAGAAATTTTTATATATAACAGTAGAATCCTATGTTACAATTAGTGTAAAATTACACTATATCTTTACGTAGGAGGGTCAAGTTTGAAGAAATTAGTGATCGGTATCCTAATAGTTATTTTATACTGTTTTCCGTTTGCACATTTTGCTATGTATCAAGACTTTACCAATCGCTCGATGATTGGATATTTGGTGATGATTGCGGCTACTTTCGTCCTAGCATTCCTTGTGAAATATTTTTGCAATTACATACCCTTTTTCATCGGAAATATCTTATCATTCATCATTTCGTTTTATTTTAACGACAAGATGGTGGACACTGTAGAATGGTATGGTGATTATTTTAAACCATTTTATCCCACTCATTTATTAGTTATGGTGAGTCTATTAAATTTGATTCCACAGTACATAGCAATGAAAGTAAAAAAGGGTAAAAATAATGATATGATTAATAGTAAGTAATATTATGGAGGTGTTATTATGATATGGTTATATTTATTGATACCAGTCGGTATTATTGGTGGTTTTGCAATTTATTTCGAAAAAAAATCTGGGATGACTATTCCTGATGAAAATATACAAGCTGAGAAGTTAGGGGGAATGATACGACATAATTCTGGAGGAAATGGAGTATTTTGAAAAGGCAACAAAAATAAATACAGAGATTAACTCAGTTCATAGCGGACTGGGCTTTTTGATATACAAATATACAAAAATAGGGCCTTGACAGGGGTGCTAGAGTAAAAAAAGGATGGCTGTGTGGCGATCTCATTTCTTATTGCACTAATGGCAGGTTAATAAAAAAATAGATACATAAATACTATTTTCAAGAGTATTCTGTTTTATGTATAGCTTATTAATCATTCGGGAACAACCTAAAGGGGATGGTTTGTTTGATTAAACTTGAAAAGTATGACGATCTTACATTATTTAAGAAAGATGTAATTTCATTCTTAGAACAATTTGAAGCTGAAAACAATTTAATATTAGGTGTATTGCTATCAATAAGTGAAAATGAAAGTCCTCTTTTGATGGCTACGGTCATAAAAGACAAGGAAATTGGGCTGGTCCTTCTACAAACACATCCCAGACAAATCATCTTATCGAAGTCTGTCACTTATACATCCACTGAAATAAACATCATTGGAGAAAAGTTGAGTAATACAATGCAAGAAATACCTGGTCTTATTGGTGAAAAGAAATTAACTACAGATTTAGCTATGTACATTTCTAAATTAAAAGGGATTGAAGTAGGTTTTGTAATGGACCAAAAAATTTATAAACTAGAAAAAGTAGTGAAAAAAACCAATACAAATGGAATACTTCGGAGAGTTGTAGAAAACGATCACCACATCATTAAAGAATGGCTGTATCAGTTTTGTTTTGAAACTAACCAATCAATGAGTTTAGAAGAAGCAGATAAAAAAGCTAAACTCATGATTAATACAGGAAATTTAGTTGCATGGGTGGTGGACGGCAGAATGGTTTCCATGGCTTATGCCACACGTCCGACCCAAAATAATATTACAATCAGCTATGTTTACACCCCGATTATTGAAAGAAAAAAGGGATATGCCTCGGATTGCGTTTCCGCTTTTTCTCAATCCTTGTTAGATCTGGGTTATAAAACAACAAGTTTATACACTGATATTAGTAACCCTACATCTAATAAAATTTATATTCAAATTGGATATGAAGCAATATTGGATTCCATCGTAATCCTTTTTAAATAGAAATAATTAAAAATCATACTAGTGTTCAACTTAATTGTGGAGAGGGGTGCAATCTAGATGAATGTTACTATATCGCAATGAGTAAGCATAGAAGCTATTATTTAATACGATTTGTAGTTTTGTGTTTTTTGCCTTTGCTGTCATAAGTTATCCATTCACCAACAGGCTCGCCCATGTCAAAATACCCTGACCGCTTAATTGTTCCATCTAGCCGGTACCATTCCCAATAGCCATCTGGCATATCATCAACCATTTTTCCTTTTGACCAAATTGTTTTTCCGTTTGCGTGGTACTTGATCGTGTAGCCATCAATCACTTCTAGATTCTTTTCCTTGACACCGTTTGGGTGTATCAAGTCACATTTTTCATTTTCCACGGCTTACCTCCGATAAACAGTTTTTTTTTATTGTATCATATTTCATGGCCATGCCCATTTACTGTCAACAAGGAAAGGCTGTTCCGACAATTTTTTTCTAATTTTTCTAATGTGGCAGTTGAAAAAGTTGATAGAAGTTGAGGTACTAAAAGGTTTCTATATTCCCGGTTTGGAGGAAATTAATAGAGTTTGTCGAATAAGTAACTGGTTAATTGAAAATTTAGGAGTTGTTACTTATGTCTAATGGTGTGGAAGATTTTTATTGTGATGAGGTATTGAGTGGTAAAACAGCAGTAGATATAGTTTTGGAAACTGATAATTCACTCGCCTTTTATCATACTCGGCCTTTTTACGAAGTACATATCGTGGTTATATCTAAAAAACACATTACTTCGCTAATTGATGTTAAACCAGAAGATAATGATATGATGAAAGATTTATTTTCGGTGATCCAGAAAGTTTCAAAACAGGTAAATGAGAAGTACGGTGCCTGCACTGTATCAACTAATATTGGAGAGTATCAAAGCAATAAACATATGCATTGGCATATTCATTTTGGAAATCGTATAAGGTATTTAGATGGAACCTGGTGTTAGAAGAATCAACATGTAAAATTAAGAAATACGGAAACTCCCTGCGAGTTGAAAATGTAATTTAACAAAACCTGTATCAATGATTACTAGGTAATCTAAGGTACAGGTTTTATTTTGTCCTCCAGACGGATGCGTGGAATTTCGTTATTTTTTTGAATACTTTTGTATATATTCCAATATATGAAACTTATATAGATGGGGGGTATGTTCATGCAAATTTTTTACACCGTTCGTCCTGGTGATACACTTTATCAGATTGCTAGGCGCTGGGGGCTTCCAATTGAGTCGCTGATTGCTGCAAATAATTTAGTATCGCCCAATATGATCTCCGTCGGTCAACAACTTTCAATCCCACCTGGCGTTGATGTCATTCGTGTGAATCCGGGGGACACTATTTATAAAATCGCGAAAAACTTTGGGGTTCCACCAATTGTCATCATTCAGGCGAATCAACTTCAACCACCATTTCTAATCCAAGTCGGACAGCTGCTAAAGGTACCGCCTGGTGTCACATACTATGTCGTCCAACCAGGTGATACCTTATTCCAACTTGCAAGGCGCTTTAATGTGATTACAGGAGGAAATAGCAATTTCCAGCTAATCATGGAGGTAAATAACCTTACATCAACCGGTATTTTTCCAGGTCAGCGACTGATTATTCCATACGCTCCCCCTGGTGACAGCGGATTGATTGCGTATACATCGAATAGTACGGGAAGTTTTGATATATGGCTCTATAACCCTAGTAATGGAGTAAACCAGCAAATAACCAACGGACTAGGAGAGTCCTATTCGACTCCGTATTGGTCAACTGATAGCACAAAGATTGCCTTTGTTGGGAAAAATGGAATCCTAAACGTTATCAATCTGACAGAAAATAGTATTGCTCAAATTGATCAGTTTACAGATGGGCTAGGTGTATTTCTAGATTGGTCTCCAAATAGCCAACAACTTGCTTATACGAAGCAAAATGGGATTGTCCTTTACAACGTCACTACACATCAAGCCCAAATCATCAATCAGCCTGGTTCCAGAGACGCACAATGGTTTCCGAGCGGAACAGAATTACTTTTTCAAGCACCAGATGCAGCGGGGGTTAGTCAGATTTACCGGATTAAAACAGATGGAACTGGCAAAGTGAAAATCACTCGAAATTCAGCTGGGCTGCATAATTTTGTTCGTCTTTCACCGGATGGAACTTATGCGTTATATACGACCCCAGGTGCTAGTATTTCCATAATTCATACTGTAGAACTTTCAACTGGAAACGATTATGAAGTCGAGGGTGGCCCATTGGCAAAAAATTACTTCCCTGCATGGTCACCAAATTCAACAACCATTGCGTATAGTGCGACGGCTTTCGAAAACAATTTTTCACTAATTAGAACAACTGGTAGACAAGGGATGAACGACAAAACGAGAGCGATTTCGAATTGCTTTGCCACACCTGTAACGTGGTCCCATGATGGTTGGAAAATTGCCTATCTTTCAGGATGTACACCACAAGGCAGTTCCAGTGAAATCTGGTTACTCGATTTAAACCATCCAGTCCCAATCAAACTTGTAGAAGGTGGAACCATTACAGCATTACAATGGTCACCACTGCAGATTACATCGCTTAAAAAAACCTACATCAGCACGCTCTATAAAGTCCAATTCCGATATCCTGCCCATTGGCAGCGAGTAAACGACGAAAGGTACGAAGGAGAAGATGGCTTTTTCCAACTATCAGCCATTGCCTCAGATCAACCAATTAACGTTGTTTGTCAAAATGAAGCCTTTCACCAACTAAACCCATACGGGACCCAGCCGCGTATCCAACACACACAAATACAAAATCAACCAGATTGCTTCATATATCCATCTCAAGACCAACCAGCTGAAATGAGAAATCAAGCAGCGGTGATTGTCCAGTACCCGACTCCTGTGGTAATAGAAGGAACCGAATACAATTACTTAATCCTTTGGGCAGACCAGAACCATATTAACGAAATAGGTTCATCAATTATCCTTCTGTAAATGTGGTTCAATTAGGAAACTAAAATAGAAGAATTACCTTTACATACTATGGAGAATAGCTCACCATAGTAATTTTTTTGGACCGTATCAAAAAATGATAGGCGTATGTATAGTAGCAAAAGAGAGAGCAGGAAAGGGGAATAAAGGATGGAGCGATGTAAAGTCTGCAGAAAGAAACCAAAATTAACGAGAAGAGTAAATTGTGAAGGAGTGGTCTTTTGTAGTGATGAGTGCTATGAAGGATATGAAGATTCACCCAATGATCACGACCATCCCTATATTGATGACTACGACGCTGTACGTTTTGAATACATCGAATGGATGAAGAGTTATGATTCATTTCTTATAGGGGAACAAACAAAGGAAAATTTACTAGAAGGTATTGAATCAGTGTTAGAAGATTTCGCTGATTATTATCTTCTGGAGGGAAGTGATGGTGTTTTTTTAAGAGAAATCTATCATTATTTACTCTCACTCGAGGAATTAGTTCTCTTGATAGAAAGGTAGGAATACATAAAGGGTCCTCCTAGTCATAAGACAGGAGGACGTTTGTGAATATGCTAATTACGTAATATTCTGTTTCGCTTTCATATAAACTTCTTCATATGGCTGAATAACAACAAACCCGTCACCATCGAATCTCATTTGTATGGACTCACCGCTGCCTCTTCCGAAAAATGTTTTTAAGGTTATATCGGTTTGAAAGGTTGGCATGAGATTTCCAGCCCAAGCGACTGTTGCATTTGGGTCCGTAATGACAGGATTGCCGGGAGTTACCCGTAATGTGATTGGCTCGTAATGCGCAGTAAAGGCAATCATACCTGTACCTTCACAACGGACATTAAACAACCCGCCAGCGAGCATCCCCGCAATTCGTTTCATTAATTTGATCTCCCATTTAATACTAGTTTCAAAGGCTAGTAGGTCATTCCCATTTATATAAATAGAGTCGTTTTGTAAATTGAGGATAATGATTTTCTTACCACTATCGGCGAGATACAATTTACCTCTGCCATTGGCTTTCATTAGGGATGCGCCTTCACCAGTAAAAGCCTTTTTAAACGCGGTTCCGAGACCGTGTTCTAATATTCCTTCGCGAACAAACTTCATTTCACCGTGATAAGCTACCATCGAACCTGCTTTGGCCCATACCTGCCCGTCTAAGTTTACCTCCAGCATCCGAGGAGTTTCTAATTCAAAAAAGCCTTCACCTTTATCTTTCTGCTCTGTTTGTTTAATAAAGTCATCAATTGAATGTCTGCTCAATACTCCCACATCCTTCCATTCCTTTGTTACGAGTCAAAACTGAATATGTTTCATCTTTTTTTTAAAAGGAACCATTAAACTTGTGGGCAGTTAGTGAAAGAAAATCGATTGAAACCCCACATAAAATCTATAGATGTGGAGTGTATCTCGTAACTCATTATAAAGAAAGGCAACCAACCCTTGAACTGCACCATAATAGTTAGCCGCTCTTTTAAAATTGGAGGTACAGTTCAAATTTATACGGTCAATACTATATTTGTTATATAGAACGAAATTTGTTTACGATTCAAATTTTGGAATCCAGTCACCATGTGCTTCAATTAAATCATCGCACATCGCAATGATGTCATCCATTGATAATTCAGCGGCCGTATGAGGGTCAAGCATGGCAGCCTGATAGATGTGTTCTCTCTTTTTGGTTAGCGCTGCTTCAATTGTTAAAAGTTGTGTATTAATATTTGTACGGTTAAGGGCTGCTAACTGTTCTGGAAGATCCCCTACATAACAAGGAGTGATTCCACTGCGGTCAGCAACGCATGATACTTCAACAACAGCTTTTTCCGGTAAATTGCTAATTAAGCGCCCCTTGTTTAAAATGTTGCCGCCAAATTTAAATGGTACATTCGTTTCAATCGCTTCAATAATACGGGAACCATATTCGTGAGAACGGGTATGGTTAAGCTGCGCATTGTTGACCATCTCGTCGCGCATTTTGTCCCAGCGTTCAATTTGCTCTATACAACGACGCGGATACTCATCAAGAGGGATATTGAATTTCTCGATTAATTCAGGATAATTGCGTTTAATGAAGTACGGATGGTACTCGGCATTATGCTCAGATGATTCCGTTACGTAGTATCCGAATTTGTCCATTAATTCAAAGCGGACCATATCATTGTGTTTTGTTTGTTGTCTTTCTCTCGCACGGCGTTTAATTTCCGGATATAAATCTTTGCCGTCGCGTTTGATCTCAAGGAGCCAGGCCATATGGTTGATACCGGCGATTTTTTCTTCCACTCCTTCATGATCCATTCCTAAGGCTTTAAATAGGTGCGCACTACAAACTTGTACACTGTGGCATAATCCAACTGTTTTAACATTTGTATAACGAAGCATTGCACCTGTTAATGTTGCCATCGGATTTGTGTAGTTTAAAAATAGAGCATCAGGACAAACCTCTTCGATATCCTTGGCGAAATCCCACATAACCGGAATGGTGCGAAGCGAACGAAAAATTCCGCCAATCCCGATTGTATCAGCAATAGTTTGACGAAGGCCATATTTTTTAGGGATATCAAAATCTATAACGGTGCTTGGTTTGTAACCGCCAACTTGAATGGCATTAATAATGTATTTTGCTCCTCGCAATGCTTCTTTGCGATCCGAATAGGATTTCACTACTATGTTTGCCTGTAAGCTTTGTTTTAAATTGTTTAACATATTTTCCGAATCTTTTAAGCGTTTCTTATCTATATCAAATAATGCGAACTCGAACCCAGTTAATGCGGAAACATACATGCAGTCACCAAGAACATTTTTTGCAAAAACAGTACTTCCTGCTCCAATAAACGTGATTTTTGACATAAATTTACCTCCTGTAAAGTGAAACAGGGACTATCTATCGAATCTTCCGATAGGATAATAAATTGCTTTGAAAACAAATTGATGTCCCGTATTCAACTTTATATTTTTGTTGTTATAATAATAGTAAAACGTTTATACAATAACCTCAATGGTAAGTTAGTGTGATTCGAGGGTAAAATATTGTCTTTAACTTATAGGGGGAAACAAGTGAAGGATTATGGAACGTACGGTTTTCGTTTTCAAGATGTGCTTCCTAACGATGTGGCAAACATTTTCTCGATTGGCCGGGAAGAGAAAATGCCCGGTGCAGATTATGATTGGGATGGGTTAAAGCGGAAAGATGTTGGCACATATGTGTTTCAATACACTCTGTCAGGATCGGGAAGGCTTGAAATAGCGGATAAAAGTTATAATGTGAAGGCAGGTGAAGCATTCATTGTCGAGATTCCTAGCAATCATCGTTATTACTTTCCAAAGGATAGCGAGGGATGGGAGTTTATGTTCATTACATTAGTGGGAAGAGAAGCCGCCGATTGCTGGCGGTTTATGAAAGAACAGAGTGGTCCTGTCTTGAAAGTACCTCCGAATTCAAAGTTAATCCAGTTTCTTCTGAAAATCTATCAAGACACATATGATCAAAAGATTACAGATGCATATTTTGCTTCTGCAAAAGCTTATGAGTTTATTATGGAGTGTTACCGTTTCGTAAGGAATATTGAAAAAGCAACGAAAGATCTCTCTCTCCAGATTATGAAAGCTCTATCCTTTATCCAAACACATTATCATGAACCAATCACACTCGACGAAATAGCGGCCGTATCTGGTTTCTCAAGATATTACTTTATTAAGCAATTTCAACACCAACTAAATATGACACCTGTCCAATATCTTACCAAAATCAGGATTCAAAAATCGGCGGAGCTGCTTCGTTCAACAAGTTCCTCTGTTACGGACGTTGCTGCCCAAGTGGGCTATGCAAATGCCAACTATTTTAATAAAGTATTCCGTAAAGTGGTAGGTGTATCCGCCGGGATGTTTCGTGATAGTAAAGACGTTGTCGGAATTGATCGTTTAATCATTGATTAAGTTTATGGCAATTTAAATTGATTGATATAATTCCTCTTTGACCGTTAGACTTGAAAAGTAGGCCAATTCGTCTAAAAACGAATCGTTTTACTACATTTAAAAGACGTATCTTTGTAAAATTTGAGAGTGTCAAAAATGGAAGTGTTAATGTTTACTTGCAAATACTTTAATAAAATGTTAAGCTTTAGAAGAATTATTTTTGTTCGGTGTAAAGGATAGTATAAGATTAACTTTTCGTCTTGATGATCACTGAGTGCAAGGATAGTAACACATTGTGTGCAAAGCACACAGCAGGAGGAAACAAAATGGAACAAGGTAAAGTAAAATGGTTTAACGCAGAAAAAGGATTCGGATTCATCGAGCGTGAAGGCGGAGAAGACGTATTCGTTCATTTCTCAGCAATCCAAGGCGAAGGTTTCAAATCTTTAGACGAAGGTCAAGCAGTTACTTTTGACGTTGAGCAAGGTCAACGTGGAGCTCAAGCAGCTAACGTGCGTAAAGCTTAATAACATGAACAAAAAAACAGGCTCTCCATAGAGTCTGTTTTTTCTTTTAAAAAGGGTTCCCACTCACGAATGAGTAGGGCACATGTAAACAAGTAAATCAAATGGTAAACAAAGTTTATCACATAATCAATAAATCTCCTAATTATCTTTGGATAAAAATTTTAAAGTCCTTTAGTATTCCCAATAAAAATATGGATCCGATTATTCGGTTGCATACTTAATTATTCCATGTAAATAAACGGAGTATTCCCTCTGTACATATTCTCTTAATTTAATTTTTTGTTCATTTTCTAAAACTCTAACCAATTCTTGAATCTTTTCTTCATTTTCTTTTGTAGTAGGAATCTCTACTGAAAACATATTACCTCGACTACCATTTAATAATCTTTTTAATAACTCAACTTTATTCATTGGGTCATCCCCTTTAGTTGTTATATTCGACATAAAGTGGACTTTTTCCTTTGAATATCTTATATTGTTTCAAGTTTTACCGACTTTCCACTAAAAACATCTGATTTCAGCTTTCCTGACAGAACTAGGTAGCTTTTTATTTGCTTTTTTTATACCCGGCTTCTACCAATCTAATCATATCACGCCCGGAGGTCTTTTCTGTTTCATGATAACCTTCTTCATCACGCAAACTCAAGTACCAGCTGCTATCGCTATCTTCATTTAGCCTATATAACTTATTGGTTAAAACATTCGTATAAAAATCTCCATTTCTTAGCCTCATAAGATCCCACCTCTATTGTATATAAACTGTATTATGCCCAAAATACCCACTTGGAGTCATTCGACTTATACAGCCCAAAAATCCCATGAATATACAAGGAAAAGACCAAAAAGCAAGGATTAAAGAAAGTTTTCTTTAAGCCTTGCTTTTTATGTGAAATTTCATTTTTACCTCAAAAGGGGGAGTTACATTGGTCCTAAAGGTTCTATTCTTATCTGTTAAATAATAGGGAATGGGCATTTCCGACTTTTTCTTCTAAATAACTTAAAGAGTAGTTTCCAGTGGGATCTGTTAGATCGCCAACTGCACGTGAGAGGTTATCGATTACCATTGTTAGGAGTTCGGGCGGCATTTGCACATTTCTCAAATTTACCTCATCCATAATTTCGTGTGCCAGCCTTTGAATTTTTCTTAAGCGCATACCATCAGATGTCATCATCCACATTTCCTCCTTCAATATCATCTTGCCAAAAATATATGTGCCAGAAATGGATTCTTGACAATAATTTATAAATTCAAATAATTTAGTATCAAAATCGCTATAAACAATTGACATTGATAATCATTATCATTTATTATCAAGATAACTGGTCAAACTAATTGTCATTGGGGAGGTTTGTAAGTGAATCAATTACAGTCCATGACGGAAGAAAACTTGAAGGACTTTATCACTTGTCCATATAAATTTTATTTTGAGTTGATTGAAAAGAAGAAAAAGTCGATAAATTGGAGACAAATTGTTCAACATGTTGTGAACAAGATTGTGTATTCCTTTTATCAACTTCCGGAGAAAAGTCGTCATTCTATCAACGTGCTAAGGTTGATTGATGAATATTGGGGTAAGGTTTCTCCCCAAATATTTGAATCTCGTGTTCAGTATTATATGGTTATTGCCAAAATCACCGATTATTTACTTGTGAATGTCCATGCTGAATCTAAGAAAACTCCACCGTTGTTTTTATTTGAAAAACTTACTACATACATTGAGGAGTTGGATGTTGACCTGTCATTAACATTTGATGTTGCTGAATGGTCAGATACCACCTTTGTTGTAAAAAAATACTTAGTCGATGCTACTCCCGAAATGTTAACGCTTTACTATCATTTGTCGATCGTTTTTTCAGAAAAGGTATTAAAAAGGACTCCTAAAAGCATTGAAGTGGTTACACTACTGGACGGGAAGAAGCATGTCTTTATCCCGACTCCTGAAGATTTGGAGAAAGGTCTTCACTACTTACAAGTGATGAAGGTTTCGATTGAGGATGCATCCAGTTACTATCGTACTAATAATGTAAATGAATGTAATGTATGTCCTTTTCTTAAGGAATGTGATCAAGAATCAAGAACATTCTCCCCCAAGACATACTTGTCATGAAGGTTTTTTCGCTATGAAAAAGGTCACATATAACATTTACGTGACCTGAGGACTTCATGTTTTTTGAACTTCCGTTAGCTTGCCTTTTACTTCTTTAACCATTAGATACATAACCCAAGGGATCCCGATGAAAAGGAATCCAAAAAGAAGCATGGGTTCCCATTCAAACACGGCCGAACCCTTGCCGGTTTTGGCATAAATTACCTGTGCGAGTGTCCAAATAACATAGCTTAGATAAATGAAGAGCAGTCCGGGTCTCTTTGGACCAATGACCTTTTCTCCTCGTATCTTTTCTTCGGACATTAGGATATCCCAAAGCATGGCAATCGTTAAGATACCTATTTTAATCGTACTCATGACACCATTAGGAAATACTCCGCTCCAAACGTTGTGGGCAAACATAATTACAACCAAAAGCCAAGGCAGTGCTTGACTCCACCATGCCTGCTTGGGACGTGCAATAAACTGATGGACTACTAAGAAGGTTAAGACTTGAGATAGGGTATACAGTTCGGCAATGGCAACTTGATTCGTTAACAGTTGGTTGATGACAAAACAACAACTTAAGAAAATAGAAAACTTTAATGCAGTGGGAACGAGCGGAGAAGTTTTTCGTTGATAAAGTAACACAGCGCTCCAGATGATGAAGATAAAGGCAGTAACTCCATCTAGTCCCCATAAGGTTAACCCGTCGAAAGTAGTGTCGAATAGAAGGCTACCTGTCATTTTAAGACTAAAGGTGAGCATTATCCAAACACCCATTATTGTGATAAAAATAGAGAAGGGTCGTATTTTTTGAAAGAAAAATAGTATTCCTGCTAATACAAGACTAATCGGTCCGATGGCAACAGTTAGAAGGTTCGAACCAGAGTCAATCG